>JAGVDA010000054.1 GCA_020058975.1 Thermosynechococcus sp. WC_1
AAGTCTTACCCAAAAGAGTTAGTTCTAGGGGCAGACGGGAAAGGAATCTGTAGTAATTTCAAGAAAAAATAATGGCAGTAACAGAAGACAATCACAAAAGAATGATTTTTGATCAAGTTAGCATAGTGAAAAATATGCAAGACTCGCTTTTAATAGCGCTAAAAAACAAGAACATCAATGCAAAACAAGCACAAGAAATAAACGTTGCGATCGCCTCAGCAGTAGAAACCTTGCTTGCGTTACAAGAGGTTCGCACCTACGATGCTTAAAACTGCTGCTCCAAGGTCATCAACACAAGCATTTGATGCGCTAAACGAAATTCATCAACTAATCGTTCGTTTTGTCAAAGAAAACAAAAGCGAACTTAAACGAGGGTTTGTCTTTACGCCATATCCTAGCGACAAAATGTATTTTTATACATTATTAGAGCTACAAGAAGATCCAATGCTTCTTGGATGCAATGAAGAGTTAAGAGCGCAGTTCCTGACTCTTGTTGGAACCTATGACTTTCATAATGAGTATGTCTACATTATCCGAGTAGACAACGAAGAAAAGCTAAGGTTTATTGCTCAGACAGGGCCATTAGATGAAAATGGCGCTTCTCAAATCATAACGCCTGAAGAAATTCAAGAGAGAGAAGCCAACCGATTAAGATTGGGGATGCATGAAAACATCGTCAAACACAAGGTTGCCAGGAAAAACTACAAAATACGCAGACTCAAAAAATGGCGGTGGCCTGTTCAATTTAGCTTCCGGTTAATAGAGGGGATATCAGGACAAGATTTAGTCCTAGGGTTTGGAGCCAAAACTTAATTGAGATTATCGAAAACAGACGCTGATTTACAAGAGCTAACCGATCGCAGGCATGAGTATCCACAGCAACCGCGATCGCTTACTCAGTCTCATCTTGAAGACATCGAAGCATTTGTCGAACGAACGAACGCAGTACCCATGTGGAATTATTCAGGAAAAAGGTATTCATGCTACAAACAAGTTTAATGTCTCCAGCAAGCTACATCAAAACAAAGCTAATAAAAGCTGGAATTAGTCAATCTGATCTAAAAAGAGAAATTGAAAAATGGATGTCTAGACAAAACGAAGAAGGGTTTAGTTTTGTTTACATAAGCGATGTGCTAACAGAAAAACGTGACGTATCGCCTAAGTTCATTGAACGGCTTTCTATTGTTAATTTGAGCCTACGCCTAGAAATAAATAGAGAGTACCTTTACTACCTATGCGGTATGTGGCCTCCTGAAATGGTTTGCATGGATGAAGACGAATTCAATATTGCAATATCGGTGTTTAAAACATGAAGACAACTTACCAAAGTATTTGTGTCAACGATTGGATTAAAGGCTCTGGAGAAATTTATCAGGTTGTTGCCAGAAGGTCATTCGCAGGAGCTGTTCTCTTGGAGTTAGACCGCGATTTGTCTAGTGGCAAAAACTTTCTTTACGGGTTTCCAAATAGCGAAATCGACCGCTTAACCTTAAACCAGATCGGACATCTTTTGATTGATTTGCAAGAAGCAAAAAATGGAACAGTTCAAATTATCGGACAAAACAATGAAGCGGTTTATTGATTGCTTGGTGCCATGCATCAACAAAGATAGCGATGCAGGGATTCAAGCAAGAATAGTTACAAAAATAGAAGAAGTCCAAGCAAACCAGTTTTATTCTTCCGAAGTATTTGGAAATATTGAAACAAAACATTTTGTCTTGAATTTATCCTCTAAATATAGATTTATAGGAGAAGATGAGCCTGATGAGGTTTTTGACGGCATGGCTGGTTTGGCTGATTATCCATTACGGTTTTTCTATTCTGGGCCTTCCCAGCCATCCCTTGATGAGTTTGGAGATCACATAAAAAGCGAATGTAATGCAGCGATCGCATCCATCAAAGAAAATCCCAATTTAGTTTCTTCTACTAGCGGAAAATTTAAGCTTGAGAGACAGAAGTTTGAGTTGAAAGACGTTTACCGTTTTACTAAGGTTCTAAAAAAGGATTATTCAAAGACAGAACACTTTATAGAAGATTACGATTTCTGGCTGCATCGACTTTACAACACGCTTAAGTGGGTTTCGTATATGAAAGGCGATGATAATTGGTTAGGCGGCTATGTTGCAATAGGCGATCGCCTGTACGATTTTTTTGGGGCGCAATGAGTAACCCATTGCAAGATCGAGTCTCCCAACACCAACTTAGGCAACAGTTGGTGGCTCACGCGCTAAATGTAAGCTGCGATCGCCCTGTCCACGATGAAGACGGCGATTTTTTGGGGCATTGGCAAGACGAGTGCTGGATAGAAACGCTGCTAAAAATTGCAAGGGAGTTGGCTGAAGTCGAGAAGAATGCTTGGAGATCTTTTGATGTCTAATTTATCAAAAACCTTTGCTTCGCTCTTCTCTGGCGGCGGCGGTAGCGATTGTGGTGCAATCGCCGCTGGCTATACTCCGGTTTGTGCTGTTGAGTATGACCCGTATGCTGCTGCTTTGTACAGGCAAAACTTTGGCGACCATGTGCGAGAAGAGAACATTCTTGATACAGATCCGACAAGTTTACCTGACGTTGAATTTTTGTGGGCATCTCCCGTCTGCGTTTCGTTTTCAACAGCAAAGACAGACGGAAAAGAGCTACAGCTTGATATTGATTGCGCTCAGAAGACCGCAGACATTATCAAGGCCATAAATCCTCGTTACTTTGCCCTGGAGAATGTGCGCGGTTATGTTGGTTCTGAGTCATTCAGAATCATCTATGCAACGCTTGAGACAATGGGGTACAACCTACATCATGCGATCTATGACGCAGCTTCGTTCGGTGTTCCTCAAAACCGGAATCGTCTCATCCTTCGCGCTAGTAGAGATCGCCTTCGTCTACTTCAGCCTACTCATGCCAAAGTTGCCGACCTGTTCCATCAACCTTGGAACGGTTGGTACGATGCCGTCGCTGATCTGCTGCCAAGTTGTAAGCCATCACGCCTAACCGATCGCCAGATTCTTGCGTTGGAAAAAAGAGGCTGGTATGGAGAGGTTAACCGAGCATTGCAAGTAGATTCAGAATATCTAGATAAGTACGGAAAATCTGCCCGAGGAGATGCGCTGCCGATCGCAACAGTAACTACTCAATCAAAACCTGTAGCTGTACTGGTTGAAGGGAAAGATTCACCATCCCGCGATCGCACTTTACGAAACGCTTATGAGCCATGCATGACGGTTACAGCTAATCAAGGCGGTGGCGGCAGACTTCCTAAAGCTGTACTGGTTGAATCAAAACAGCACTCAGTCTCGCAAAATGTTACAAGGCTAGAGAATCAACTTTCGTACACAGTAGTTGCAGGTCAAGGGCATTTACCCCGCGTCGTAATCCTAGAACGTGTTGGCTATCCCACTGAACGTGGCCCCACGCTTCGAGAATCAGATGAGCCAATCTGGACAGTGCGATCGCATGTCGGGTGTGACGAACGCGGTGGCTACCGTAGCCCAGTTACAGCCTTGCTAGAGGGTGCTGGTGCCGATGTTAGAGCGCTGGATTATCGGTGTCTAGCTCGCTTTCAATCGTTTCCAGCCTGGTACCAGTGGGGGGCGAGCAAAGGCAAAAACTGTCGCGTAATTGGCAATGCTGTGCCAGCACTACTCGCTCAGAAGGTGATCGAAAGTTTTAGGTAGAAAAGACAGGCTCGGAACCACCCCCACCCATGTGGGGAAAACAACCTGCGGGGAAAACACTTTATTGGAGAGGTGCGAACCACCCCCACTCATGTGGGGCAAACTAATTATGTATCACTCCGGTAGCACACGCAAGTCGAACCACCCCCACGCATGTGGGGCAAACTGTAGGCGATCGTCCCGTAATGGATATTCGGCACGAACCACCCCCACGCATGTGGGGCAAACTATATCAAGGGTTTGCGGTTGGATCACACCCCCCGAACCACCCCCACGCATGTGGGGCAAACATGAGAAGCGATGAATTTTGTTTTACCTGTACCCGAACCACCCCCACGCATGTGGGGCAAACACTTCCCGATCTCTAGCATCCTCCTGAATCCTCTCAAAATCACCCCAACTCAAAATCTATGTCCGAACCAATGGCGCAGACGGAACACAGCAGCGACGACCTAAATATGGTTGCCAAACTGGCTTTCGTACAGCCTCAGCCACTTTGGCAATGATCGCATCATTGCCAGTAATATCCACTCTATAAGATGGAGCGATCGCATACTCCCGTTGTGTAATAACAGAACGCCCAGGCGAACCATCGTTAGTAACAGCATCTTTGACCGTATGATAATCGCGCATCCGAACCACTCTCACAGGTGTAGAGCAATCCATCGTTTCTCCTTGAGTATCAGTAGTATCATGAACTGCGATCGTTAATGTTTTAAGATCGCCCCAATCATCATCTCGACCTAACCCCATACAGCACGCTAGCAGCCCTAGTATGTGCGAAGTTTTAGGGTCAGTGGTTAGCCTCCATTCGGATTTTGGCGCGGTTGACCATGCGCCCAGCATCCCGTTTAGTTTGATTTCTAGTGTTTTCATAAATACATTGACATCTGTTTGACTTTTGCACTATAACAATAAAGACATGACATTGGCAAGAGAGATGGGATTTTCACTTTTGACTGACGACTGGATTCCAGTAGTTCAGCAACGCGGGTTGCCGGAATCGTTATGTTCTATAAAATGGCTGCTAACTAATGCAGGCTCGGTACATACTCTGGGGGGTAATCCTTTCTTGTGGACTGCTGTATTTAGGCTCCTAGCCGCGCTGAAGATCGACGGGTCTTTACTAAATACGGCTCCGTGGGAATTAAACCAAAACCCATTTCTTCGAGAGTTTGATTGCCCTGAAAAATCTGCAAAGCCAGCAAGTATATTTCTGGGTCTAATGGACGGCAATTCAGTTGCATGGAATTGTTTGGCCCACATGCGTGAGGGTGATTCACTCGAAACGATCGCCCAAGCACTAATCCAAACCTATTTCAGCGATAGATTTGGATTAAAAGCGCAGGTTGCTGGCTTTAGTGTATCTGGCTCATCTCCACCTCATATCGGGAAAACATCAATTTTGCGATATGGCGAAACTGTTGAAGAGCTACTTGAGAGGAATGTAGATCCGGCTTGGGGACAGGCTGAGTATGAGTTTCTGATGCACCCGTGGCGGCAAATTAAGATCATTGGCGATCGCATGATTGTCGCTGCAAACAAACCCTACGACGGTGAAATAATCGATCCTTGGGCTAAAGACTCAGGTCGAATGAAATATATCCGTAAAGCTCCCCTTGCGCTAACAAAAGATTTAGATGCAGGGAAATTTATCAATATCACATTCTGGTTAAATCAGGCCAAGGTTTTGGCTTGTGATATATCCACTTTTACCAAAGAGGCTGAGACTAATGGCTAAATTTATTGAGATTCACATCATCCAAACACTTCAAGCATCTAACCCGAATCGTGGGGGAGATGGCGGCGTTAAAGATATCGTCTTTGGCGGTGTACGCCGTGCAAGGCTTAGTTCTCAGTCACAGAAACGAGCAGCGCGTCATTACTACCACGAAACAGGTGCTAACCGAGATCAAATGGCAAACCGTTCTAGACGGCATAGCAACACACTGGCTGGATTCATAAAAGGATGGGACGATGCCGAAGATCGGTTGTTGATTGCTCGGATGGCATTAAATTTATTTAACATTAAAGCTGATAAATTTTTGACTGCCTTGCTAGAGAAAGACAAAAATTTGTTGTTTTTTGCAGATCACGAACTCAATCTTTTGGCTAAATTGATTGGGCAGAACAAAGAAACATTTGATGAGTGGCTAGATCGAGCGAAAGAGTTTATTCAGCTTGCAAAAGATCACGCAAACGACGAAGGGGAGCCAGTCGCTAGATCAGACTATGACCGCAATATTACTAGAAAAGATATTGCCCCTATGAAGAAGGCGATCACAAAACAACTTTCTAAGTCAATCCCTGGTGAAGTTGCATTATCTGGTCGAATGATGGCAAACCTCCTTGAAACGTCTGTAGATGGATGTGTACAGGTTGCTCATGCTCTAGGGGTGACTGAATTACCGCGACTTAGGGGGACAGGAAATGAAGGTTCGTATGCATCGGGATATGTTGATTTCTTCTCGGCAACTGATGACATTGATCCTGTAAATGATGATGATTCTGGCGCTGGAATGATTGGAGACATAAGGTTTGTTGCTCCCACTTATTACCGATACGCAAATGTCAATGTGACTGAGTTTTGTCGATTGATGGGTGATGAATCGTCTACTGTTGCGACAGAAATGGTCGGGAAGTTTATTGAAGGATTTGTGAAAACCTTGCCTACTGGCTACTCTAGAGGGTTCGCTCATCAAACGATGCCCGATTTTGTCTTGCTGCAAGTCAAGGAAACTAGCCCATATCAATATTGCAATGCATTTGAAGAAATCCTAACTTCTCCTGATGCTGAAGGGGCAGGGATCTCCCGTCAGGCTGTAATTCGGTTGACAGAACATCGACAGCATCTTATTGATTTGTACGATGATAAGCCACTACTTGCAACTGTTACAGCTCTCCCAACTCATTACTCTAGCCCTACGATGCCACTGAAAGACGCGATCACGCAGGCGATCGCTTGTGCGTTGACATAGATTTTGGAATAGGGTGATTTTGAGAGGATTCAGGAGGATGCTAGAGATTGGGAAGTGTTTTCCCCACATGCGTGGGGGTGGTTCGCCCAACAAAACCGCTTGGGTGCGTAGAGCGATCGTTTTCCCCACATGCGTGGGGGTGGTTCGGGGCGACGGCGGCAAAATTGCGACCGTGAAAGGGGTTTTCCCCACATGCGTGGGGGTGGTTCGCGTTACCAAGCAAAATTTGCAGGTGCATAACACGTTTTCCCCACATGCGTGGGG
>JAGVDA010000281.1 GCA_020058975.1 Thermosynechococcus sp. WC_1
CTCGATCGTAGGCAAGCTAGAAGCCAACTCCTGCGGCAAAGCTCGCGTAAACTCATAATCAGCCACCCCAATCGGCTTATGCACATCCCGCAAAGCATACTCCGCCAACACCCGATCTGTTGTCTGACAAAGAATCAGCCCAATCGTTGGCTGATCAGACTCATGGCGTAGCAAATCATCCACCACTGAACAATAGAAATTCACCTTCCCCGCATACTCCGGCTTGAACTTACCTTTTTTTAGCTCAATCACCACAAAACAGCGCAGCTTCAGATGGTAGAACAACAAATCCAAATAAAAATCATCATCACTCACTTTCAAAGGATACTGCCGACCCACAAAAGCAAAACCCTGACCCAATTCCAGCAAGAATTTCTCAACATGCCCCACCAAACCCACTTCTAATTCCCGCTCGTGGAAAGGCTCCTCCAAAGTTAGGAAATCAAAAACATAGGGATCTTTCAGCAGCTGCCGCGCCATTTCCGATTGAGGCGCAGGTAAACGATGCACAAAATTAGTTGTCGCCGCCCCCTGGCGCTCATGGGCACGACTCTTGATCATCGATGTCAGAACATCTCGGCTCCAGCCATTCACAATCGTTTGTTGGGCATACCACAAGCGAGTCGGTAAGTCCTTGAACTTCTCCATCAGCAAAATATTGTGCCCCCAAGGAATTTGGGCGAGCAGGTCTTGAACAATTCGTGGACAAGAGCTTTGCGGAATAATCGCTTCAGACAGAGGGGCAGATTCCAATTTTGCAACAGGCTGTTGCAAAATTGCCAACACATCATAATCACGAGCAAACCGAATCATGTAGCCGATATTCCGTTCTGAAAACCCCTTCAGCTCCGGTAAATCATTCTTAAGATCGCGAGATAAACGCGGAATAACTCCCGAACCCCAGCCTTCCTGTTGCTGGCGTTGGTGAATCATTTGTCCCACATCCCAATAGAGCAAAATCATTTCGGCATTAGCTGCGAGACTGGCTTTAAACTGGGCTTGCCTGACCCGAGTTTTGAGATCGCTCAATAACTCACTATAGAAAACCAAATCAATACTCACTTAATATTTTGGCTCCTTTTACTGCCGGAACATCTTCTGAAGGTTCTTCCCATTTTGTATCTAGATTGAACATTTTATGAGCTGTGGACACAACTAAATCAAACAGATAAGCAGGCATTTTTAAGATTTTGGTGGTTTCGGCTTTCATGATTTTTTTACCATACTATAGCTATGTCAATATTTACTCTATTGACTGTGAACCACTTTGATCTAGTTTATCTGCTTTTGTAATCGGACTTTTTCTTTTGATTGACGATTGAGTCTTGGTCAGCCGTATCTTTTTGGCGGTTACAGATTCTGGAGCGTCAGGATTAACAACTTTTTCGACCATTTTATCAAGTAAATCATCAGCGAAATTACTTTTTCGTAACCCAGAGCTGGATTGGCTTTTATACCAAACAGAATAACGTAAAGCAGTAACGATTTTTTCCTTGCCCACACCGTCATTATCCGCCCACTTAGTTATTTTTTGAAGATCGCCTAATGAGTTGTCAGGTGGTCTGCCTTCTTCCAGAGAAAACTTGGCGTTATACCTTTTCCACAAGTTTAAAAATGGAGATTCTGAGGTGAGACATAACGTTATGTCTCATCCCCAAACTAAGTCGAAATTTATCCCGATGTTAGTATTTGTGCTGCTGTGCGTGAGATGTCTGGAGGGCTATATGATGCTGAATTAGGTAGCGGACTTTTTAAGAAACGCATTGCTAGCAATAGAGGAGATAAATGGTTCTTTGTTTTTGGCTTTCCAAAAAATGAGCGTAGCAACATTGATAAAGGTGAAGAAGAAGCTCTAAAGAGACTGGCGACAGAGCTTTTATCGCTTACCCCAGAGGCTCTGGAGATAGCAAAACAAAAGAATGAACTAATAGAGGTAGATTGTGATGCGAAAGAAAAAATCAAGAGTTCTTGAAGCTGTCCACGATACAGCTAAAGGGCTGCACAAAGTTGGTGTGATGAATCAGGTTACTTTACGCGAGTTCGATAGGTTGTGTCTAATGCCGATAGCTTCGCTTGCGCCGTTAGGCGATCGAATCATTGGAACCAGAGAAGATCAAGCAAATCCGGAAGGAGTCGAATGTTAGTCAGGCGGTATTCGCGGCTATTTTAAACACAAGCTTGTCAACGGTTCAGAAGTGGGAAATCGGTCAAAAGCATCCTACGGGAACGGCTCTCAAGCTACTGCATTTAGTGTGGGAGCGCGGGTTGGACAGTGTGATTCGAGCGATCATGGTGCCGTATAAGTCGCTCATTGTTGCTTAAAAGAGGGTGTCGCGGATGGCAGAATTGTTGGTGAATAATTGACCTGCTAGAATAGAGAGAAATTCTGGGATAATAGCTATGGCAGATCCAATAACTACCCTGACGGCTAGCATGATCACTTCTCTTGCCTTTCAAGAGTTTGTTAAATCTGGGGCTGGAGAACTAGCGAAGAAATTTACTGGGGGGGCGATCGCCAAGATGGGGCAATTACGGGAGCTGATTTGGAATCGATTGGCTGGAAAGCACCATGCAGCGGCGGAGGCGATCGAGAAGGCTAAAGCTGGTGAACAGGCGGGGATTGATACGGTAGCGACTCTTTTAGGCGTAGAGCTGTTAGATAAAGAGTTTGCTGATCAGGTGCAAGCGATCGCCCATGAAATTAATGCTGGGAAGTTGTTCGATCAAAGCTCAATGACTCAGAATAATCAAGATAACGCTAAAGGATGGCAGACGAAGGTAGAGGGTGGTACTGCTTATATTGGTGAAATCCATATCAATGAGAAGCGCTCTGATTCTCAATAGTTATTCATGGAATCGAGAGTTTAGAATATGTCGCAACATCAGGAGAATAAAGACGATGCTCATGGCAAGCAGGTAGAAGTTAATGATTCTGCTACTGCCAATGTTGCGGATACGATCAATATTTACCAGTCGTCAAAGCCGCCTAGGGGTATTCCTTTTCAGGCGTTAGCGTTGCCAAAGGATTATGTCGATCGACCAGAAATTCGGCAATTGATTAAATCGAAGTTGATCGATCTCTCCCCATCCAGACCTGGAACGCTGGTCGTCAGTGCGATTTATGGTTTAGGTGGGGTTGGGAAATCGGTGATGGCGGCGGCGTTGGCGCATGATCCTGACGTGCAAGATGTTTGTAAGGATGGGGTGCTGTGGATCACGCTGGGGCAAAATCCCGATCTCTTGCCCTGCTTGTATGGCTGGGTTCAGGCATTGGGTGACTATGATTTTAATCCCACAACTATTGATTCTGCTTCCTCTCATTTACGGAGTTTGTTGCGGGATAAAAAAATGCTGCTGGTGGTGGATGATGCTTGGCAGACCGACCATGTGGAACCGTTTCAGGTGGGTGGGGAAGGCTGTCGGGTTTTGGTGACTACCCGTGAAGCCCATGTGCCAGATGCCGATCGGATTGATATGGATGTGATGTCTGAGGCGGAGTCGTTGGAATTATTGCTGAGTAAGGCTCAAGTTAAATCATTAACGACTGAAGATGATGAAAAGGCGCGGAAACTCGTTGCGGTAGTTGGGGGTTTGCCGTTGGCGGTGGATTTGGCGGGGGCGCAAATTGCTGATGGGGTGGGTTGGGATGAGTTGCTAGAGGATTTGGAGGCGGAGATTGCTTATTTGGAATCGCTAGATCGTCCGAATGCTGAGGGGGTGAGGGATGAAAAGACTCGGAAGCGACTGAGTTTGAAAGCATCGTTGAATTTGAGCTTGAAGATATTGGGCAGTGAACAGCTTCAACAGTTTGCTTGGTTGGGAGTGTTACCAGAGGATGTTTCAATTCAGCCGAAAATGGTGGCTACGCTGTGGTCTATCCCACTCAAGCAAGCCAGAGCGATATTGAGAACATTTCGGGCTAAGGCTTTGTTGCTGTCTGGGGTTGAAGGGCTGGGGCAAGAGTCTAGCTATCGCATTCATGACTTGATGCATGACCTGGCGCGGGGGCTGTTGACAGGCAAAGGAGAGAAAGATATTCCGGGGCTGGATTTGCAGTGGCAGGTTGCTCATGGGGTTCTATTAGATAGCTATCATCAGCAAACGCCAGCGGGGTTATGGCATACCTTAAACGACGATGGTTATATTCACGCTTATTTAACCTGGCACATGGAGCAAGCTGGCAGGTTGGATGATTTGCATGGGGTATTTCAGGAGGTGACAGCGGAGGGGCGAAATGGCTGGTATGAGCTGTGCGATTCTCTAGGGCAGAACGCCAGATTTGTTACCGATTTGGGACGGGCTTGGCAATTGGCGGAGGAGATGTATGTAAAGGATAGTTCGCAATCAATCGGTCTTCAGCTTAGGTATGCACTAATTTTTTCTACTTTGAATAGTTTGGCCAGTAATATTCCGGCAGAGTTGATGGCAGCTTTGGTGAAGTACAAGAAGTGGTCGCCAGCTCAAGGTCTGGCTTATGCCCAACAAGCACAAGACTCTAGTAAACGTGCAGAGATCATCAAAGAATTAGCAGCTTTTTTACCACCCTTTTTTCTCTCAGATGCTTTAGCAGTTGTTCGTGGTATTGAGAATGAGTCTGAACGAGCCGATGCGCTGAGTGGGTTAGTCCCTCATCTGCCGGAAAATCTACTCTCAGATGCTTTAGCAGTTGCTCGTGGTATTGAGGATAAGTCTGAACGAGCCAGAGCGCTGAGTAGGTTAGCCCCTCATCTGCCGGATATTGTCTCAGAGGCTTTAGAAGTTGCTCGTGGTATTGAGTATATATATGAGCGATCCAAAGCGTTAATAGAGTTAGCACCTCATCTGCCAGACTATCTGCAATTAGAGGCTTTAAAAGTAGCTTGTGGTATTGAGGATGATTCTTACCGAGCCGATGCATTAATAGAGTTAGCGCCTCATTTAACAGAATATCTGCTATCAGAAGCTTTAAAAGTAGCTCGTGGTATTGAGAATGAGTCTGATCGAGCCGATGCGTTAGTAGGGTTAGCGTCCCATCTGCCTGACAATCTGCTATCAGAAGCTTTAGAAG
>JAGVDA010000024.1 GCA_020058975.1 Thermosynechococcus sp. WC_1
CCGATCTAACCCACCCCAAAGACGGTTATAACCACCCGACGGAAAGCTGGCGTGATCGCCGCTGCACCATGAACGAACTCTGGCACTACGCCAAAATCTGTCGAGTCGGCAACGTCATGCGCCCCTACCTGGAATCCCTGACATGAGCCAGAACCAACCCCGCAACATCGCCGCCTCAGTCCGGTAACGATTACGCAATCTTGCACAAAATTTGAGCTAATTTGGTCGCCGAGTGGACTTTGGCAATCTGATAGCGTTTAGTGAGTTCACAAGCAGTAGTTAAAAGGCGGTAAAGCTGGCGCGATCGCGTGTGCTTTTTTCTGAGGGGCGATCTCCCTGCCAGTCGTGGAGCATTTGCAAAGGTGATCGCCGCCATAGCAAAAGAGACTGCGATCGCCCTGTGTTTCTGTACTTAATAGGGCGATCGCAGATTTTCTCTGGAGTGTAATCGCCTAGCAGAGAAAGCAAGTACTCATCGGTGTACATCCTATTCCCCTTATAGAACAGCTTCTCCAAGCCATCTAAACTTTCCGCAGCAGAAGACTGTCCGAAGCCCTCATCTTTGATTGACCCAATTGACCAAACCACCGCCAAAATTTGATTCAGAAATCTGAGCTACAGGTCTGGAGCATTACCGCTCTAATCGCCCAGTGTAATTTTGGCTGGAGTTTGTTTCTGGGCGATCGCAGACTGCAACAGTGCCAACCACGGCTGCATGTCAATGGCTAAAAGCTGCCCTAGTTTTAGAAAAGGACGAACATTGAGGTGTTCCTCTGGAGAAGGTGCATCACTACTCACAGATAAATGCAGTATGGGGGAACCATCGGCTGGAATAGAAATGGCTGCCACCTCAAGCTGAAGCACATGGGGCACCCATCGCTTTTGCAAAAACTGAATATATAGCTCTTGCAGCCGATCTTCTTGAACCTTCAAACCTAGACGGCGAGAAAGCTTGAGTAGATCGCTAAAGTCACGGAGTAGACCTGGGTTGTCGTTGTAAAGCGATCGCAATAGCCAGGTATACAGCAGTTTATTAATAGGCGAAACCATCATCTCTAAACTCAGGTGACAGCCTAGATGCTGCGCTTCGGCGGCAATCACCGTCAGTTCTGCCATCTGAACTCGATAGTTTGGCTCAGCCACTGCGCTATTTAGAGTTAAAAGCAGAGATTGAATCGTTTGAGTAGCACGATGGCCTAGCGCCACTTGCGCCGCCACTAAAAGCTCTTGGGGAGCCTCTAGATCCTCGCGGCGATAGGCGGTGAGAAGTCCATAGTTATCGCGGTAGACCTGGGTATACATTTGGGCAAGGCGCATGAGTGTGGCCTGAGACAGCATGTCTAGGAGATGATGACGGTCTTCTGCGAACAGGTTTTGGATACCGTAATAGCGATCGCCAAAGTACTGATTCATCGCCAGCACCAGTCGCGAAACGCTGGCCTGCTGTAGCTGCTCAAACAGCGCCTGCTTGAGCGCCGTATAGTAAGGGCGACCCGTAAATGGCTGAATCACGCAGTGAAAATCCCAGCCGCCCATGTGCAGTACTGCAAAAATGACCTGAACAGACTCCCCCGTAACATCGGCGGTGAGCTGAAGATGACCGACGGCTAAGGCCAGATTACCCATCCGATGTGTTTCGCAGTCCCACTGGTGAGTTTGGTAGCTGTAGGTCCAGTAATCTTCTGGGTAAGCTCGAAACAGCGAACTCATGGCATAGTTTGCCACCACCTGATGAAGCGTTACCTGAGACGGCAGCACCAACTGACGGTACACGCCTGCCCCATTCTCAAACTCCGCGACATTACTGGGTGCCAACGCTAAGCGCTGGATGAATTCTGGCTCTAGATTTGTGCCAGAGACTTCTCCGGCTAGGGCGATCGCCCTAGCCGCATAGCGCAGAATCTGAACCCCTTCTGGACGCGACAGCTCCTCAAAAAACCAGCCGCAGCTAGTGTACATCAGCAGTGCATAGCGCTGGATTTCAAGAAGGCGTAGCGCGTCTATCTGCTCAGCAGCAGATAGGGGATGGTGCTGGTGATGCGCCAAAAATTGCTCTCTGGTCTCTAACCCATGAGGTTGAGCCAGCAGAACGGCAATATAGTCATTGCGTGCCGCCCACGGATCTCGAAACAGCATCTCACCCAGTTCGCTATAGATTTGAGCAAGATGATCTCGCAGCCAGTCCAGGGAATCCCGCAGAGGACGTCGCCATTTTTGGTGCCACACGCCGCCTTCTCCGCCGCAGCCACAGTCTTCTTGCCAGCGATCAACGCCGTGGGCGCAGCTCCAGGCCGTAACGGGCTTAATTTCAACTTCCCAAGTGGGGGGATGGAGGCTCAGAAAATGGGCAAAATTTGTAATTGTCCAACCGCGCTGGGGCAGCACATGGCGGAACCCGTAGGCAAGGGATTTTTCGGTGTCGCGCTTGTGGTGCCCAAAGGTTTCGCCATCGGTGGCAATAGAAATGAGCTGAGCTGTATCGCGGTCGTGTCGCACAGCCTGACCGACCCGACTGGCAAACTGCTCAGAGCTATTAAGGACATCTTCAAAGCCCATGCCCCTTGAAATGGGGCCATCGTAGACAAAAATATCTATATAGTCACGGTTGCGATCGCCCCCTGCCAAGAAACAGCGATAGGGTCGCGTCGGGTCAATCTGTCCGCC
>JAGVDA010000414.1 GCA_020058975.1 Thermosynechococcus sp. WC_1
ACTTTGCCAGAGATCGTTAATTTTGTAGACATCGCTCAACGCTAATATAGAATCCCCTTCAAATCTAAAATAAACCCAGGCAGCACATCTTCTCCCGACAAGTTGATAGGAGCTTGCAACACTTGCACCCCTTGACCTTCTCGATAGATCTCTACCGCTTGGTCTTTTGCGTTGAGCAGCCAGCCTAAGCGAACCCCATTGTCTTGATATTCCTTCATTTTGTCTTGTAGAGGCTTGAGGCGGTCGCTAGCAGACCGCAACTCAATGACAAAATCTGGAGCCAAAGGCAAAAATTCGGAAGGGTCTGGACTAAGTGCATCTAAGCGATCTTGTCGTACCCAGGCAGCATCGGGCGATTTAACTGCACCATTAGGCAACCTGAAGCCAGTCGATGAGTCAAAGGTTTTACCAGTCTGAGTTTGGTGATTCCAAACCCAAAGTTGTCCTGTCACAGAAGCATTACGGTTTCCTGACTCCCAACCTGTTGGTGGCATAACAATCAGTTCTCCTTGGGCGGTGAGTTCAAGCTGGATATCGCGGTTGTCCTGACAGAGTTTACGAAACTGCTCATGGGTCAGGGTAGTAATGGAATCAAGATTTAGCGTAAGGGCAGTCATTGTGAATGAACCCCATAGTAATGAATGGCGCTACTTTAGATTATAGAACCTGTTGAAGTTTGAAAACCCACCGCTTTCAAGGGTGGGAAGAAAAACGAATTAGCGGCTTGAGCCGCTTTAATATTCAGAGTGCAATCGCCTTGATTGCTGCCTTACACATTTCGCTGTAAAATGTAAGACATGAAACAGAAGGCTTTTAAGTACCGCTTTTATCCAACACCTGAGCAAGAAACCTTGCTGAGACGGACGATAGGCTGTACTCGTTTGGTGTATAACCGTGCTTTGTCCGAACGGACTCAGGCATGGTATGAGCGCCAAGAACGAGTGGGGTACATTGAAACTTCTGCGATGCTGACCGCTTGGAAAAAAGAAGAGGATCTTCAATTTCTCAATGAGGTTAGCTCTGTTCCCCTTCAACAAGGGTTGAGACATCTCCAAGGTGCTTTTACCAACTTTTTTGCAGGTCGGGCTAAATATCCCAACTTCAAGAAGAAGCGGAATGGTGGTAGTGCTGCATTTACCAAAGCGGCGTTTAAGCTCAAAGATGGGCAAGTTTTTCTTGCTAAGTCTACTGAGGCGCTGCCCATTCGATGGAGCCGACAACTGCCCGAAGGTGTTGAGCCTTCTACTATTACGGTGAGGCTCTCCCCCAGTGGAAGATGGTCGGTTTCTTTGTTGGTAGAGGTTGATATTGAGCCATTGCCTGAGTCTCCTAATCAGATTGGGATTGACTTGGGTATTACAAGTTTGGTTGCTCTGAGTACAGGCGAAAAAGTTGCCAACCCCAAGGGCTTTAAGGCGAAACGCGCTAAACTCCGACGAGTTCAAAAAGCATTGAGCCGTAAGGTTAAGGGGTCTAACAACCGATATAAAGCCCGTCTCAAAGTGGCTAAAGTGCATGAACAAATTAGCGATGCACGAAAAGATTTCCTTCACAAGTTGACCACTCAACTGGTGCGTGAAAATCAAACGATTGCCGTTGAGGATTTGGCTGTGAAGAATATGGTCAAGAATCATAAACTCGCCCTTGCTATCAGTGATGCAAGTTGGGGTGAACTGGTCAGACAACTTGAATATAAGTGCGACTGGTATGGTCGCACCTTTGTCAAGATTGACCGATGGTTTCCAAGTTCTAAGCGATGTGGGCATTGTGGTCACGTTGTTGAGAAGTTGCCGTTGAATATTCGAGAGTGGGATTGCCCTAAGTGTGGGACACACCATGATCGTGATGTGAATGCGGCAAAGAACATTCTGGCGGCAGGGCTTGCCGTGTCAGTCTGCGGAGCGAACGTAAGTCTTGATAGAGATTCCTCTAAAGAGCAGTTGCGAAAAACCCGAAAGGGAAAGAAACAGAAATCTGAGTCGTGAGTCTCAGGAATCCCACGCGCTTTTAGCCGTGGGAGTAGTCAACCAGCATCTTAAACAAGCTTGCCCAAACAAAAAACGCGCGTATTATAAAGATTGAGAAATTGAGGTATCGCAATGCAAGCCCCCATCCCTGTCCTAAAATCAGTGGCGGGGCTTCGTCGCTTTTTGCAAATGCACCAGTCCGATGTGCAGCGCAGCAGCCCAAACGAAGGCTTGCTAGGGCACATTGGCCTTGTCCCTACGATGGGCGCACTCCATCTGGGGCACCGGAGTTTGATTCAACGGGCTAGGCAAGAAAATGCCGTTGTGATCGTCAGCATTTTTGTGAATCCCCTTCAGTTTGGGCCAGCCGAAGATTTTACCCAATATCCCAGAACCCTAAAACCTGACCTCGCGCTCTGTCAGGAATGCGGAGTTGATGCAGTCTTTGTTCCAGATGCAGCCGATTTAGTCTCCAGTCGCCCCATTACCCAAGTGGTGCCACCAGCAAGCTTGACCGAAGGATTATGTGGGCGATCGCGTCCCAACCATTTTCAAGGCGTTGCCACCATCGTGCTGAAACTGCTTAACTTAGTACAGCCCAATCGCGCCTACTTTGGACGAAAAGATGCCCAGCAGCTTGCCATTATTCAGCAGCTTGTACAAGATCTCAATGTGGCAACCACTATTGTGCCCTGCCCCATCGTGCGCGAATCTAATGGACTCGCTTACAGCTCACGAAATCAGTATCTGAGCAAGCTACAAACTCAGCAGGCACTGGCGCTTTCTCAGGGTCTGAAACAGTCTGAAGCTTTATTTAATAAAGGCGTTAAAGACCGCAGTTTACTATTAAAGATGATTGAAACGACAGTGGCAAAAGAATCGGGGATACAGGTGGAATATATAGACGTAGTCAATCCGCAGACGCTAGAGCCTTTAGCGCAGGTTGATGCTGTGGGCATGGTGGCGATCGCCGCTCGTGTAGGCAACACCCGCCTTATTGACAACATAGTGCTAGATAGCCGTAAACCCATTCTGGCGATCGATGGCCCCGCAGGAGCAGGAAAATCCACTGTCACGCGCCTGTGTGCCAAAGAACTCGGACTCATCCATCTCGATACTGGGGCGATGTACCGCGCCATGACGTGGCTAGCGCTTGAGTCAGATGTGCCGTTAGAAGATGAAGTGGCGATCGCCGATCTCGTCAGCCAAGCCGAACTAGAACTCAAGCCCAGCGACCCTTTAGAAGTACGGGTGAATGGGCAAGATGTGACCCAGGCCATTCGCTCGCTTGAAGTCACGGCTCATGTTTCTACCCTTGCCGCCCAGCCAGCGGTACGAGATATTTTGCGTCAACAGCAGCAGGCTTACGCACAGGTTGGGGGCGTAGCTGCTGAAGGTCGGGATATCGGAACGCATATCTTCCCGGACGCCGGACTCAAAATTTTTCTAACCGCCTCTGTCGAAGAACGCGCCCGTCGTCGTTATGAAGAGCTACTGGCAGCAGGGAACGCTAATATTACCTATGAAAAGCTGGCTCAAGATATTGCCGAGCGCGATCGCAAAGACAGTCAGCGCGCCATTGCACCCCTGCGAAAAGCCGCCGATGCTGTTGAGATTTTGACCGACGGCCTGAGTGTAGTGCAGGTGACAGACAAAATTGTGCATCTCTATAAAGAACGATGTCCAGGCCATGCCCTTGGGGTGTAGGATGCGATTATAGGGTTTTTGAAAGTGTTTGTTGCGGCTTAATACGCGCTAGAAATCATTTGTCAGGGTCAGTAGATATGAGCCACTCTGACAAGCTGGTTTCCTGCTGGGGAGCTGGGAATACTAGAAAGATCTCGACATGTGTTGAGGGAAGGGCTTTGGTTTACAGCATGACAGGTGAAGGAATGAAACTGGCCGCACGGATCGCTCAGGTTCCGGCTTCGATGACGCTGGCGATCGCCGCCAAAGCGAAGGCGATGAAGGCCGACGGGCTAGATGTCCTAGGGTTTGGCGCGGGTGAACCAGATTTTGATACCCCAAACCACATCAAAGAAGCTGCAAAAAAAGCCCTAGATGAAGGCAAGACAAAGTATGGCGCGGCAGCAGGGGAAGCGCCTTTACGGGAGGCGATCGCCCATAAGCTCTATCGCGATAACCAGCTCGCTTACAAAGCCGAGAATGTGATTGTCACAAACGGCGGCAAGCATGGGCTGTACAACATTTTTCAGGCATTTTTAGATCCTGGCGATGAGGTTATTATTCCGGCTCCCTACTGGCTCAGCTACCCTGAAATGGTGAAGCTAGCCTCTGGAGTGCCCGTCATCGTCGGGACCGATCTCAGCGAAAATTTTAAGATTACGCCTAGCCAGCTCCAGCAGGCGATTACGCCCCGCACCAAGTTTTTTGTCCTCAATTCTCCATCAAACCCCACGGGCGTGGTTTATACCCCTGCGGAAATTCGGGCTTTGGCTAAGGTCATTCTAGAAACCAATGTCTGGGTGATCTCTGATGAAATCTATGAAAAGACTCTTTACGACAATGCAGAACATCTCAGCATTGCGGCACTGGGTCAAGAACTCTTTGAGCGTACTTTTGTCTGTAACGGGTTTGCTAAAACCTATTCTATGACCGGATGGCGGGTGGGCTATGTGGCGGG
>JAGVDA010000053.1 GCA_020058975.1 Thermosynechococcus sp. WC_1
CGCCCCTCGGCGGCCAATTCGGTGAGGATGCGCGCGAAGACGCCCAGACGGCTCCACCGCACCCAGCGGTTATAGAGCGTCTTGTGCGGGCCATATTCGGCGGGCGCATCACGCCAGCGTAACCCATTGCGATTGATGAATATTATCCCGCTTAACACGCGCTTGTCATCCACCCGTGGAACACCATGCGAGAGCGGGAAAAACGGCTTGAGACGCTCCATTTGCGCGTCGGTCAACCAAAACAAATCAGCCATGCAGCACCCCCTTGCTGCGAATAGTGAATCAGACGCAGCGGGGGAATTCAATATGATTAACAGGTCCTGACCCTAGCTCGAATGGCGATTGCAGTTCGCGCAAAGAAGGATCTCCGATGCCCCGCACTTGACGAGTTTGATGAACTGATTTCGCTAGCCGAGAAAACAATTGAAGGGCTAAGCTCCGATGCATTGAGCAAGATTAGGGCACATATCGACTTACACGGAATGATACCGAACGGCGAAAAGTGGCTTAGATATGGCGTCGAGCACTCAGACGGCGTGTCATGCCCATTTTGCTCCCAGGCTATTTCTAGTATACCAATCGTCGATACATTTAAGCTTTATTTCAGTCAGGCCTACGAGGAGTTCTATGCTGAGATAGAGACGCGAACCGAAAGACTGAAAGAGATACTTGGCCCAAACGGAGAGCACTTTGATAAACTAATTCACGATAATGAAAAGGATTTAGATTTCTGGGTGACAGTATGTGAGTTGCCCGACCGTCCGCAGTTTGACCAAGCGACCCTGAATGACGTGAAGGCTTCATTGGCCTGCGTGCTGGCTCTCTTGGAGGAGAAGATCAAGAATCCGCTTTCTAAATCAATGTTGGTTGACGCAGATAAGGTCCAAGGATCTTTTTCACATTTTCGCGATTATATACGTTGGGTTAGCGCTTGCAATATCGCTATTCAGGAGGCTCGTCTGGCCACCTCTACACTTGATGTCGCCAAGGCACAGGAGATATTGGGGAAGCTACAAGCACTCCAGGCACGTGTTTCTGGACCCATTAAAGCCGAATTAGATGCTTGGGTGGCGAGGGACGCTCGAAAGACGGCTATCGAAAAGAAAAAGAAATCTGAACAGGCCGATCTAAAAGCTTATGTCGCGAAGACTGCATCAGAGAAAGAGAATTCAATCAATTCACTCCTTGATTTGTTTGGCGCTCGATTTCGAATTTCAGGTACAAAAGCCAGCTTTGTTGGCAGAGACGCGAACACGGACTATTCCATTGCAATTGGACCTCACGTAGTTCCCGCAGGCCCAAAAAGTGATACATCCCCAAGTTTTGATACTGTCCTAAGTTCTGGGGATAAGACTACGCTTGGCCTTGCATTTTTTTTCGTTCAAGTCTCTTCGGATGAGAATTTGAACACTTCGACTGTTATCCTTGATGATCCATTTAACAGCCAAGATATCGCTCGGCAATGGGAAACCACCAGTCAGATAAGAGCGATTTCGGGTAAAGCGGCTCAGGTTATTGTACTGTCACACGATCCAAGATTTCTAGCGCTCATTGAAAAGAATGCAAAAACAACCCCAGGGACTTTTCAAATTCTGTGCGATGATAAGGGCGTTGGCGAACTTCGTAAATGGTCATCTGAGGATGAATTGCGTGATATTTATACGCGGCAGTCTGAGCGAATTCGAGAATACGCAAGTGCCGGTTCCTGTTTGCCAGGGGCGTCCGTTGAGTCAATCGCAAAAGACCTTCGACCGTTCTTGGAGTTTTATCTAAAGGTCAGATTCCCGGCTCGCTTTACTCAAACAGCGATGCTTGACGCGATGGTTTCTGAAATTGAGGCAGCTGGACCAACTGATCCGATGTCCGCGCAAGTTGCGAATATGCGGGCAATTAACGAGTACGGAAGAGATAACATGCACGGTGGCGCAGATGCGCCGGATCCAATTGCGCTGAGGGCACAATGCAATCGGATCGTTCGTATCATTGGAGCATACTAGCTATACAGACTGGATTGGTATCAAAAGAAGGAAGTCTGCCCACGCTTTTCGGCTCTTACAATCCAGACTGGGCTATTTTGATTGAACAAGTCGGTGAGGAAAAACTCTATTTCGTTGTCGAAACAAAAAGTAGGTGTTGGTGGGATGACTTACGTCATCAAGAGGGAGCCAAAATCAAATACGGGGAGAAGCATTTCATCGCGATTGCTTCCGATCCTAATCTTGAAAATTACGTCAAGGCCACGTCAGTCGATGGGCTTATGAAACACGTTTGCTCGCCCTATCGGAAGGCCTAACTTAGAACCTCTGAGATGGTTTCAATAGTCTGATTGAAATGGCCGCTTTGGTATTGATTTAGGCATGGCAACATGGATGCATGGAGATCACTCAAAGAAAGCAATGGGTTGGAACGTTCAACAATCGGCAACATGATGTCCCGTTTGCGTTGTCTATCCCAGATCGTCTACTCCATACTTACGTCATTGGCCAAACAGGAACAGGCAAGTCAACACTGCTTGCCAACTTAATGCGCCAAGACATCGACAATGGCGTTGGATTTTGCTTGATCGATCCGCATGGGGATTTGGCGGAAGAGATCGCAGCAGCAGGGGGCAACGTGGCGCTGTGGTCGCCCGCAGACCCATCGTGCAAGGTTGGGTACAATCCTCTTGCGCATGTCGCACGAGAGTTTCGAC
>JAGVDA010000048.1 GCA_020058975.1 Thermosynechococcus sp. WC_1
TCTGCTGGGTTGGTTGCGCCGTAGGGGTTCATAACGGTTTTTTCGCCCTTTGCCGTGCGATCGCAATGCTGCTGATAGTCTGCCGCCATCACCGCCGCCCATGCCTCATAGTCTGCGTTGCGATGCAAAATGGGTACGCCTTCCGCTTTTCCGTCTTCTTGGTCGAGCTGGTGTGCAAATTCGTGCAGGATGACGTTTTGTCCATCTTGCCAGTGGGTGAGGTCATGCTGGATCTGCCCCCAAGACAGCACCACTTGATCTGTAACCCAAGATTCCCCGAGTCGGGCAGATTGACGTTCTTGCACAATACCGCCGCCCACCGCGACAGTTTCACGAACAATGTAGGCATCGGGATAGATCAGAATAGAACGGAGCCTGGGGAAATATTTGCCGCGTTCGTTGAGCAGCAGCAGAGAGGCGATCGCCGCCACCGTTGTTTTCATTTCTGCCGTCACCGGCAAGCCGCGACAGCCAATAAACTGTTTCTCTGCCAGAAAAATCTGGATATGGCCATTAAGCCTTGTGCGCTCGGCAATGGTCAACTGCTCATACATCGGCAGGCTATGTTCTAGGGTTGCCTGCTGCTGGGGGGAGGGCGATCGCCGCCTTATACGCTTTCGTCGCCATTCTATCCAGGCTGGATAGCCAAAAATTGTGGCAATGATAAACCCAACGGCGACAAGAACAACGGCTGTTTCAAGCATTAATCGGAGAGAAAGCCAGGTATTGATGGGTTGAACTCAAGGCTTTCATCATAATCGTCAGGGCAAACGATGTGGATCTGATAAATTACCGTCACAATATTATCTATAACCCTACGGTCTACACACATCTCTGACTAAACTCATTCCGCGCTGCATTCGCCCCCCCGCCCCCCAAACTTGGGGGGAGATCACCAAAAACTTGGTCTATTCCCCCCACAAACTTGGGGGGTTAGGGGGGCGAGTGCAAGAACTTTGAATCTTTTTAAGACCTGTGTGTACACGGTAGCTCCATAACCCTATCCGTGATTGAGTAAAACCTGTGCTTGCTCCTGCTTCAACCATTTCTGCACTCCTCGACCGAGCCTTATCGGGCAAAGACCTCACGCCGCAAGAAGGGGTGTTACTGCTTCAGCAGAAAGATCCCGCCGTGATTCAGCAGATTCAGCAGGCGGCGGATGAGCTGCGGCGATCGCTGGTGGGCGAAACCGTTACCTACGTGGTCAACCGCAACATCAACTTCACCAATATCTGTGAGCAACACTGCGGCTTTTGCGCCTTCCGTCGGGATGAAGGCGACGAAGATGCCTACTGGCTCTCGCATCAGCAAATTTTAGAAAAAGCGGGTGACGGCGTAACTCAAGGCATTACAGAAATTTGTATGCAGGGGGGGCTACATCTAGGCGCAAAAATTGAGGGGCGATCGCTCCCCTACTACGTCAAACTTGCCGAAACGCTCCACGAGACATTTCCTGCCGTTCACCTTCACGCCTTTTCGCCCCAAGAAATTCAGTTTATTGCCCGTGGAGATGGGCTGAGCTACGCAGCCGTGATTGCGGCGCTGAAGGGGGCTGGGGTACAGTCCATGCCAGGAACCGCCGCTGAAGTTCTGAATGATGCAGTGCGGCGGGTGCTGTGCCCTGAAAAAATCGACACCGCCACATGGCTCGAAATTGTAGAGACGGCCCATCGGCTAGGAATGCCTACTACCAGCACCATGCTTTCAGGCCATATTGAAACGCCAGAGCAGCAGATCGAGCATTTAGAGCATTTGCGATCGCTCCAGCAGTGCGCCCAAGCACAGGGCAACATTGGTATCACTGAATTTATTTTGCTGCCCTATATTGGGCAAGATGCCCCCAAACCCCTCCGCAAAAAAGTAGGGCACGACCAGCCTATTTTGCAAGATGCGCTCCATCTCACCGCTGTTGCTCGCCTATTTTTGGGGCAGTGGATTAAAAACCATCAGCCGAGCTGGGTCAAACTGGGACTTGATGGCGCGACGGAAGCATTGCGCTGGGGCTGCAATGACCTCGGCGGTACATTGATGGAAGAACACATTACCTCAATGGCAGGTGCCCAAGGGGGGACTTGTATGACGGTGGCTCAGTTGCAGGGGGCGATCGCCTCCCTCAATAGACCTTGGCATCAGCGCAATACGCTCTACGAACATTTACATTTGCCCTAAATGGCGAGAGCTGCGCACCCAGAGTCCGTTGCGCATTAATTGAAGGCTATTAAATTCACAATTAAATTCAAAATCCTTAGATGGACTCTACACGGTAGCCAAATTCAGACAGCCGTAGGCTAGACTCTCTCCATTTGGGCTGCACTTTGACAAACAGCTCTAGATACACCTTGCCCATCACCAGCTTTTGAATTTGCTGCCGTGCTTGGGAGCCAATTTCTTTCATCATGGTGCCCCCTTTGCCAATCAGGATGGCCTTTTGGGAGGGGCGCTCAACGTGAACGGTTGCCAAAATGCGCGTAATTTTAGCGTCTTCTTCAACGCGCTCAATGGTAATTGCCACGGAGTGAGGCACTTCCTCGCGGGTCAGTTCTAAAATTTGCTCACGAATGAGTTCGCCCATAATAAAGCGCTCGGGCTGGTCGGTGATGAGGTCGGGCGGGTAGTAGTAGGGGCCTTGGGGCAAGGTTTCGACAAGCCGAGACAGCAGCGCCTGGGAACCGTCGCCAGTGAGGGCAGAAAAGGCTTGATAAGGCCACTGATGCGCCTCGGCTAAGTTGCGATAGCCTTGCTCAATGGCGGCTTTTTGGGTGGGGTCTTCTGGGGCAATATCAGTTTTGTTAACGCCTAAGATGACTGGGGTTTTAGAATTCGCCAAAATATCTTCAATAAACTCGTCGCCTTTGCCACAGCGAACCGAGCCATCTACGATAAAAACCACAAGGTCTACGGCATTAATTGCGGCGATCGCATTTTTAACCAGCACTTCCCCCAA
>JAGVDA010000471.1 GCA_020058975.1 Thermosynechococcus sp. WC_1
AGCGGATTCTGTTCGGGATGTGCGCGGATTCTCAGTGAAGTTCTATACCGAGGATGGAAACTACGATATTGTCGGCAATAATATCCCCGTTTTCTTTATTCAGGATGCGATTAAGTTTCCCGATATTGTTCATGCCATTAAGCCTGAGCCAGACCATGAGATGCCCCAAGCTTCAACCGCGCATCCAAGCTTTTGGGACTTTATTTCGCTCGTCCCAGAATCAATGCACATGGTAATGTGGCTGCTGTCTGACCGCACACTTCCCAGAAATTTCCGCACAATGCAGGGCTTTGGGATTCACACTTTTCGTTGGGTGAATGCAGAAGGTAAGTCTCGCTTTATCAAGTATCATTGGAAGCCAATCGCTGGAGTTCACTCTAACGTCTTTGACGAAGCTCAAAAGATTGCAGGCAAAGACCCAGACTTTCATCGTCGCGACCTTTGGAACTCAATTGAGAAAGGCAACTACCCAGAGTATGAGCTTGGCGTACAAATTATTGAAGAAGAAGACGAACTCAGCTTTGATTTTGATATTTTGGACTCTACTAAGCTGATTCCAGAAGAGTTAGTTCCAGTACAGCCCGTGGGTAAAATGGTGCTTAACCGTAACCCAGACAATTTCTTTGCTGAAACGGAGCAGGTTGCTTTTAGACCTTCAAACGTTGTATCAGGGGTTGATTTCAGCGACGATCCGCTGCTGCAGGGTCGTTTGATGTCTTACCACGATACCCAACTGCATCGGCTGGGTAGCCCAAACTTTGTGCATTTACCCATTAACCGTCCAGTCTGTCCGTTTAGTAATAACAATCAAGACGGACGAATGCAGATGGAAATAAAGACAAGTCGTGTGAACTACTCGCCTAATTCCCTTGGTGATAACCTGCCTGCTCCAGTTTCTGAAGAAGAAGGAGGTTTCGTTCATCATTCAGCGCGGGTGGAAGGGCACAAAGTTCGGGAGCGCAGCCCTAGTTTTGCAGACCACTTTAGTCAAGCCACCCTATTCTGGAACAGCCTTTCGACGGGCGAACAAGATCGTTTGGTCGAAGCTGCTCATTTTGAACTGGGTAAAGTGAAGGATAAAAGCGTGAAACAGCGCATGTTAGAGCGTTTTAATCAGGTTGATGGTGAGCTAGCAAAACGCGTTGCCGAAGGTCTGGGAATGCCTGCCCCAACTGAACCTGCAACGCCAAATCACGGTAAGCAGTCAGCGGCACTTAGCCAAGAGAATACGACAAAGACTGCAAAAGGTCGCAAGGTCGCAATCTTGGCCGCAGATGGGGTAGACGATGCTCAGTTTACTGGACTTATGCAAGCGTTAAGCGCCATGAACGTAGAAGCTGAGGTTGTTTCAAAATTTGGCGGTACGATTAAAAGTTCGGACGGTCAAGAGATTGAGGTGCATCAGACCTTCTTGACCACTGCTTCGGTACTCTTTGACGCTGTTTATGTGCCAGGCGGTACTAAAAGTGTTGAGGCACTCAAAGTGCATGGGGAAGCGCTGAATTTTATCAATGAAGCCTACCGACACTTTAAGCCCATTGCTGCCTCTGGAGAGGGTGTCGATCTGCTAATGCACTCAGACCTCAAAGGCGTTGACGTGAGCCAGAGCAATGGCAAAATGAGTTCACAATTAGGCGTTGTTGCGAGTCGGGACGTATCCAAAATAGAGGCCTTTGCTAAAGCCTTTATTACGGCGATTGAAGAACATCGTCACTGGAAGCGACCTATTCCAGGTACTGCTTCGGTAGAAGCAAATGCTGCACAAATGCGATCGCAAAAAGAGCAGTTAACGGCTTAAAAACCTGGCACTCAGAAAAAGGGGCTGTAGAGAATTTTCTACAGCCCCGCCGTATGGGAAATTTTAAGAATAAATACAGGGAGATTAATACTTCTCAGACATCCTCTCAAAGAGATCAAGACGATATTTTGGATTTTGTTGAGCTTGCAGATGTCGAATTTTGTTGGGCACAAATTCTAAAAACGAATCATGGACTTCATGCCCTGTTAGAGGATAACCAGGCGATCGCGGTAGCCAATGGACTAACAGTAAGTGTCCACCTGGCTCTAGCAGCTCAAACATTCGCTGCTGGGCAATGCGCAGATCTTCATAGCACCAGTAGTAACCCACTTCAGAAACCAAGATAAGGTCAAAGATTTCGGGGGGATACTCATGGGGAAAATTCATCAGTGCAAAGCGAACGTGCGGGGTCTGCTGACATCGTTGAATAGCCTGCACTTGGGCGGCTTTAGAAACATCAATGGATAACACTGAATCGCAAGATGTTGCTAGTTTTTGAGTGAGAACGCCAATGGAGCCGCCAATTTCTAAAGCAGAACGATAGTTAGGTTTTGGTAAGGCTGCAATTGTTGCCGCATACTTTTCGGCTTCATAGTCGCTTGTGGCAAACTTCCAGGGATCTGGGTCAGTTTGATATAGCGCATCAAAGTAGCTGGGCGGTAAAGATTGAGAGGGATTCATAGCTTAATGATTCTCTTCTAGATAAATTTCCCAAGGGTGAGCAAAGTTGCTCAGCATTTGCGGCGTGAGTCGAAAGCCCGTTGGATCGTCATCAATGAGATCGGTCGTTTGAGAACGATAGGCGACGATCGCCTGCTGTTTGAGCGCCACGACTTTAGAAGTGTCCAGCCGCCATACCTGCTGCCATGACTGCATGTAGGGCTGCCGCTGCTTTAGATCCCAATCCCAAATAGGGTATTCAATTACTCTGGGGCACCATCGGGTTTGTGCTAACGCAGCCTGAAAAATTTGATAAGCTGCACGGTGATCTGGGTGGGGGTCAGCGCGACACGGCGCAAAAATGACGTTTGGATTAACGTCTGTAAGATAGCGACAGCATTGATTGACAGTAGTCTTAAAATCTGCGGCTCCAAATTCAGGGACTGCGCCATCAGGTAACGCTAAAAAAGTGATATGAGTTGGCTCAACGCCCAGAATTTTCATCGCACAGCGAGTTTCTGATTCGCGGAGATCCTTAAGGGCAGATGCAGGGTATTTTTGTGAATTTGGGTGAGACTGTGTACCGTCACTCATGACCAGAATGTTGACAGCATAGCCCCGCTGCTTGAGCAGGGCGATCGCCCCACCACAGCCCAATGTCTCATCGTCAGGATGCGGTGCAATGACTAAAATCGGTTCCGCAGTAATGTCTGCAATAGAGCGCAGGGGCAGCAACTGGGGATTTGAAAAGGGACTTGAGAGGGGTGAGCCGTCAGTGACAGTAAGATTCATGCCAAGTTATAGAGCGCTGCTGAGGCTGAGAAAATACGTACTTTCCAACGGACTGAAGGGATGCATCAAAACCAGGCTGACGCACGTAAAGACTGAGATCTCGAATAATGCGCTCCATCGGGTAGGGGGCGAGTAAACCACGTGTGCCCACAGAGCGTTCACAAAGCTGAATTACGTCCATGCAAATTTGCTCAATGGCTGTACGCGCCATGTTGATGTAAGAGACAAGGCGATCGCAGTTTGGGTTCTCTTGCTGAGCCTCACCGCAAAAGGTAGGTGCATAGTCTGCAATGAGTTCTGCTGCACCTTTGAGCCAGAGGTTTCCGGTTTCAATGGCGATCGCCATTTGCCCCATCCGTGCTTCTTGGTAAGGGTCATCTGTACGGTTTAGGCTATGAAGGTAGTGACGGGTAGCATCAAATAAAGCCTCTGCACCGCCCAACTGCACCGCCGCAAAGCGAATGGAGCCAACCGTTAGCCAAGGCTGTCGATTATAATCCTCTGGTTTTGCAATCACGCATTCAGCATCTAGTTCAACGTTGCTAAAATCTACCTTGTGGCTTGCGGTTGCTCTCATTCCAGAAGGCTGCCACCAGCCAGCATCACTTACGGTTTCGACCTGATCCATCGGTACGATACACATTTGCCAACCGCCATTGGGTAAAACACCATTTACAAACGGACGCTCTACATAGCCCGATCCAGAACAAAATGTTTTGCTCCCCTGAAGCTGATATCTATTGTTATTTAGTAACTACTCAGGCTTAAAACAAGGAGTATTTTTCTAAGGATGCAGAGTAAGTCATGTAAGGTATGCAAACCAATGAAATAGGTAGCCGTAGTTGAG
>JAGVDA010000509.1 GCA_020058975.1 Thermosynechococcus sp. WC_1
CTCAACTACGGCTACCTATTTCATTGGTTTGCATACCTTACATGACTTACTCTGCATCCTTAGAAAAATACTCCTTGTTTTAAGCCTGAGTAGTTACGACCAGTTTTCAAAACAGTTTCTTGAAGAATTTCTTGCCCCCCTTGGAACCGTTGAAATTAGCCATGAGATATTGGGTGAGTCTCAACTGGTGGATGTCTATTTTGTCCCTAGTCCTGAACCCTCCATAAAGCCAGAATCTTTGGGACTATTGGGGCGCATTGCCCAAACGCCTTGCCTTATTGAACCATTTCGCAATCAGCCAACCACAGCAGAAGTCCGCAGATGCCTCTTGAAACTATTTCAGGTTTATGGCAACTATCAACGACAGGCTAGACGTGAAACAGAATCGCTCCGGGAAGACGATCTGCCACAGCTTTGGATTTTATCCTCTTCTGCTTCTAGCAACCTGCTGGAAGGATTTAGATCGATACCTGCAGAAAATTGGCCTAAAGGTGTTTATCATTTGCCATCTTCCCTTAAGACAGGAATCGTTGCAATCAATCAGCTCCCTGACAATGATGCGACCTTGTGGCTAAGATTATTAGGCAAGGGACGGACACAACAGCAGGCTATTGCAGCAGTGCTTGCCTTGACCCCAGGGGATCCGAGACGGTCGAGTATACTAAGGATACTGGCGAACTGGAAAATCAGTGTTGAAGTAACAGGGCAATTTGAAGCGGAACAGGAGTTACTCATGACGCTATCGAAAGCTTATTTGGAGTGGGAGCAAACAACTGAAGAGCGAGGTCGACAGGAAGGCCGACAGGAAGGCAGCGTATTAACAATCCTCCGTATCCTCCAGCGTCGATTTGGTGTCCTATCACCTAGTTTAGAGGTTCAAATTCGGCGTTTGGGTTTGGAGCAGTTGGAGGTTTTGAGTGAAGCAATATTTGATTTTTCCAACGTTTCCGATGTGGACACTTGGTTAAGTCAGAATTAATGTGTACCAAATAATGCCACTGATTTCCCTTGAAGGGCAAAGCACATGTGTTTCTCAGCACCCATTAGTTTTGCTGCTAGTGCTTTATTACTCCCCACAGGTCTTTCTTCCCTGCATACTGCCTATCGGCACAACCCTAGCGATATTCCACTAGCCTCTATTCCTGTCGCGTTTGCAATTCAGCAAGCCTGTGAGGGGCTGGTTTGGCTTGGCATTAAAAGAGACTCTCCTACAGCAATACTCCGGACAGAATTAGGGGGTAATGAGACCATAAGCGCACATATCGTCGTAGGCGGGGTTGGATTTAATCAAAGTTGGGTCAAGTGCAAACTTTGCAGTGAAGCATTCTAACAGATGCTCATTGAGTGCACGCCTTTTGTAACTTGCGATTGAGAAACTAATAGGTTCCTGTGATGCATGTTGTTGGAGCAAGTCAACCTTGGCAAGATTGAGAGCCGTCAAACTAGCATTGAAATGGAAATCTAACTTATCAGCGTCACAGGACTGACAATCCTCAAGACCCGTAAATTGCTTTGCATCCCGAAAAATAAACTCAATGTGAAACCGAGCCTTGTAAAAGCGATAGAGGTCGTAAGGGGCGATCTCTATGTCAGTGGAGCAGAGCAGAACATAGGAGAGTTTGTGGTCTTGTTCCTTAAGGAGATAGGCAAGTCTATATTGCGTCTTAGTGAAACCGAGTAAACCACAGCCGTATAGAGTTTGGTGTGTTTGTCTAAGTCTTGGACGAACTCAAAGCGACTCAGGTCAGAGCAATCGACCTTTCCATCATATTTGCGCCGCCGTCCTTTGGGTTTCTGTGGCCCAGTGTAGAGCACCTTAAGATTGGCATCGGTGCGGAGCTTGCCAATGGCATGTAAGCCCAAGCCAACGATGCCATTGACCCACTTGAATCCCACATTCCGCTGTTTGGAGAGCGTTGAAATAATTAGGAATCTGGCTCAGGGAGGAGATAGTAGCGTCGACACGCCTTGCAAAAGAACTGCAAAATATGCTGTCGCTCATCGGTTAAATTAACAACCTGCTTAACCCCTTGAACCACGACAAGAAGATGCACCGCCATAAAACACTGAAATACCCAACGAAGTGTAGGCGAGGCATTGGGCTTGCCTAACTGGTTAGGAATCGTCTGTGCTGCTTGAGCTAAAGCCTGTCGAAGTTGTCGCTGCCCCAAATTGTAGACTAGCAAACACAGCGCCATAATCAGACCCAGAGCAGCAACCCGCTTAGGGGACTTAAGAAAAACACTTGAAGCAAAGAACATCGGGTCTTTGAGGAAGCGAAATCCACGCTCAATGCCTTGCTGTGCCTTGTATTCGCGTGATGCATCATCCGCATTCAACTGTTTTAAGTCGAGCACATTCGTCGCTAGAATAAATCGATCACAGCGAATCCGTTGTGCCTCAATCTCACCCTCCATAGGGATGATCGTTGCGGTAACTCGATAGCTAATGCGCTTCGGAATATCTTCTTTACGAGGCTTTCCGGCTTTGTCATAGTGTCGTTCTTCCGTTGTCTGAATGTCATACAGTTGATGCCAACTCATCTTTTTAGACAAGTTTTATGCAGCGCTCATAGCATCGGCGATGCAGGCAAATTCTTGGGTGGATAAGCGCTGAAGGTCTTGAGCAGCATTCTGCTGATACTGCTCAATTTTCTTGGCCAGGAGTGGGGTATAAAATACGTCTTCTTTGAGGCATTCTGCGGCAAATGCAAAAATGGCTTGAAGAGCGATCGCATTGAGAGTGGGGTAGCTTTCTAGAATTTGTTGTTCTGTCCACCCTTCAGCAAATAAGCCCAGGATAAATTCCACGGACAGGCGCGTTCCTTTGACGGTGGGCTTGCCAAGCAGAATGTTGGGGTCTGAATGAATATGAAGTTTCCAGTCCATGACCGTTTGATGCGATGGTGCTTTATCTATTATGGGCGATTGCCAATGTCCCACAAAATTATGGAGATCGCCCCTACTCTACTCACCCAGGGCGATCGCTCTAGCCTTCGCAACATTTGCCCCAGCAATCGCATCCCAAGCTTCACATAGGGGCGATCGCCCACTCACAAACTGACTATACGAATTTTAAGTACCTTGCGATTACTTGCCATTGACTAGATGTGGCATTGTGTCGATCAATGCTCTTAGAACTTTGTTGACTGATTCTGGTGTGGTAAAAACTTGCGCTACGTCTTCATCTAAAACGACGACATTCAGGGCTGGCTTACCTGCGCGAGCTGCAAAACGATTGGGCTTTGCTTTTTGGTAATCAAAGTTATATTCGGTCATCAATTCGTCGTCGGAGGGTGATAATTCCTCAGAATGCGTTCTGTTCATAATCTTCACGCTCCTTTCGGGTAGCTAGACGGGCACTGATATGTAGATAGAGTTAGGTGGTTAAGACTTGCTGCTTTAGGTTCAACGACTGTAAGGTTGCTCTATGTTAAGTTCGGGGATAACTCGATAATGCTTGACGTTAAAGGTGCATAGTGTTGCGTTGCGTCCGACGGCACAGGCTGCAATCAGGGCATCAATCAACCCGACGTTGTTTGACAAGTGGTAAACCGTAAAGTCGGAAAGGGCACGGGCACAGTCTGTTTCGGTGGGCCAGACGACTGGCAATGGTGCGACCAGTTGTAATGCTTTACGGACTTTCTGCTTGTTTTGCGCATCCTGAATCAATTCCATGGCAACAAATCCAGGGATACTTGGAATTTCTGATAAGCTGGCAAACCAAGCGATCGCAGGTGTGTGACCTCGTTGAATATCAATGAGGATATCGGTATCGAGAAGGTACATTGTTATGATTGCTCGCGGGTTTCGGCTTGATGGCGTATTTTACGAGCATGGTCTTGACTGTTCAGAATGTCTGGACGGGAATTGATGACGCCAGCTTTTTCCCAGTATTGAATGAGTTCTGCACCTGTTTTGGGCGGGTTTTCTAGGTCTGGGCGCAGGGAAAGGATGCGGAGCACGTATTCGGTTAAGGGCAATTTTAGTCGGGCGGCTTCGGTAGACAGCTCGTTTTCTAGGTCTGACGGTAACTCTAGACTAATGTTCATAATCCTGACCTTTTGGACGATCGATTACGGTGCTTGAGGATTCTTGATTCTATTATGCGCGATCGCCCTCACACCACCAACACAAGGCGATCGCCCCAGCCCTCACCACACTTGCACCGGCGATCGCCCCCCAAACCTCACACCCCAAGATCGCTGTTCCTCTGCTGGCTTATGAATGGTGATCGCTTTTGCTGGTGCAACTAATTTGCCTCGGTTTCAGTAGAAGTCACTTGCTGAATTTTTTGCTCCAGTGAATTTTTCCAGTTTGGATCGCTTGGGTTGATGGCGATCGTTCGTCCTGAGGCTTTTGAGCAATCAACGTAGTGCTGAAAGGCGTTAAGGTCTTCTCGATGCATCAAGATTTAATACTAAAGATTATTTAGATTTATTTTTATTATCTAAAATCTTATAAAAATTATTTCAAGAAATAACTTACACTAAAGTCCAGTGTTAATCTTTGGTGCCCACAATAATTTGAATATTCCCATTTTTAACTTCAGGATTTCTTATTGCATTGCAATGTATTCCAGCTCGATAAAATTCGAACATCAGCGGTTTTAATAATGTTTCACAATCATCAGGATGCGCCCATGCTTCAATACCAAAGACTGGTTTAGTAAATTGGGCAAGAGAAAAACTGTTTTCTGGGATGCTAAATCCTAATTCTTCTAGGAATCCCGACAAATCTTCGGCAAACTGGTGAGATTCTGAATCTCCCATTAGTCCAGTAACACTGATTTCTGAAATTCCAATCTTTTTTATGCTGTCAGACAAAATACTTCGCTGATGCTGAGTAAGCTTTCTGGGCGAATTTTTCTCTTTTTGAAGCTGTGATTTTCTATTGCCCAGAACGATTAGAACTGCGCTAAGAAATAGACTAGCCTCTCGAAAAAAGATGTTACTATTGAATATAGCTGCCGTACCAAAGAACAAAATAGTCCATCGAAAAAATGTATCTAGAGAGCTGATCTTTTCAATAGAATTCCACATGCCTATTCGGTTCTCCTTTTTACAAGCTTGCAATCATACCCCCAACAGTCCGGACAGTTTTTTGAGGACGGGCTGAAACCCTTGATATCTCGTTGACGATTTTGCGAGAACGAACGCTGAAACCCTTATGCTTTCGTTGGCTTTAAAAACTGTCCGGAGTATTGACCCCTTGAGGGGAAATAAATTAGTCAAGAACAGCTACTAAACCCACAAACCAAACAAGCCCCACCCGAACAACCATTCATCGCCTGTAACTCAGATCCACACTCAGCACAAAGCCCCATCCGGTGATTG
>JAGVDA010000531.1 GCA_020058975.1 Thermosynechococcus sp. WC_1
CTTATTTCGAGGGGCGATCGCCGTCTCTCTCACCTGCTAGAGCGCACCCGCCAGTACGGCGACTCTGTGGGCAGCTACCGCCGTGTCTTTAAGGAAATGCAAGGGCAGCTACCGCCTCTCGCTCACTATGTTCATGAAGACTGGTCTGTCAAAACGGTTCTGCCGTGGTCACACCTGCTCGGCTCTTTGCCCCAAAGCACCTTAGAGAAACATCGACAAGAGGCGATCGCCCTGTTCTAGTCCGGCCTTTTCCAACCTTCAGAGAAATACCGCACATTATCCCCTCCTAAGGCTAAAGCTTCATTTCACTTGCGCACCCAGATCGACCACAGGCTTGGTGGCGATAATGGTGCGTTTTTCGAGGTCAATGATACTAGCTGTTTTGGCTTTATCTTTCTCATAAACCACAACCAACTGCCCAGGCTTCACCATCTCCAGGCCAAAAATTGCGGTAATGCCTGTCAGCACTTCAACATACTGTTTGCCGTTAGCAGATGATATCCCTACAGTTTGTAGATCGTTTTGATCTAAACGCTTATCGCCATCCGTATCGGCTTTAAGAACCCGATGCGCTAACCATTGCGTGACATCCTTTCCCTCTACCTTTTGGGTGTACTGATCGGTCTGGGTGATGACATAGTCATTCGTGTTAAACAGCCGCCGAGATTCTAGGGAATTGGCATCAAGAAAGACTAAGTTATGGTTTTGCCCTCCATTGCTGCCAGACTCGTAAGATGACAGTTTGTCTTCACGGGACCATCCGGTACTCGTCATGATAGCCATGAGGTAAGGGGTGCCCTTAAGCGTCTGAAAGCCGCCTAACGCAGCCGTATATTTAGGGGCAGAATTGCTGTCTTTTACACCTTCAATTCTAGGGGTTTCACTAGAACGGGTACAGGCAGACCCTAGCGCTGGAATCAGCAGCGCGAAAAAGAGCGGTACGATTTTGTTCAACAGTTTCTGCGTCATGCTGTAATTTTGTCCATTGCGGCAAAACCTTATGTCAAATAATATTCCGAGATAATTTTAGTGCTGAAATTCCTAAATTCACAAAGATTTTGGGCTGCGGGACTCACGCTTGCCACGCTTGGAATGGCCTATCAGCTCGCAACGATGCTGGGCATCATGCCATCTATTGATCAGTGGGCAAGGTCATCTCGATCAATCACTTGCCCCGCAGATGTGGCGCTGCATAGACTTCCTACGGTAGCGACTCTGCTGAACGAAAACCAACCTTTACGGCAATTATTACCGAGGGAGTTTGATCGGGTCAAAACCTCAATTCTGATTGAAAAATCGAACCACCGCTTAACGCTTTACTACAATCAAAAGCCCGTAAAATCCTATGCTGTCGTTTTCGGCGATCCCCAAGGAGATAAGCGACGGGAAGGCGATCGCAAAACGCCAGAAGGAATTCTGCGGATTCAAGACAAGTATCCCCATCCCAAATGGTCTAAATTTCTTTGGTTGGACTACCCCAACGCCCAATCGCAGTGCAAGCATGATCGAGCCAAGCAGCGGGGGGAGATTCCTTTATCGAGTGGAATTGGTAGCGAAATAGGCATTCATGGCGTACCGATGAGAGCAGATGACTGGGTGAACAAACGTCAAAACTGGACACTCGGCTGCCCATCATTGAAGATAAAAGATGTAGATGAGCTATATGAGATCGTACAGATTGGCATGATCGTGGAAATCGTGGCCTAGAAAAGCGCTCAAAAACTAAATTTCAATTCCGCAAGTCTGCTTCCGTCCGGCAGCTTTAGCCTTATAGAGCAACTCATCGGTTGCCTCGAGCAATAGCCCACTCCACATATTTACACTAGGCCGTACGGCAGCTGCCCCAAAACTCATCGTGACAAAATCATCCACTAAAGACTCACGATGGGGAAGCTGTAGCGCCTCAATGGCAACCTTCATGGAAGCCGTTAAATTTAATGCACCCTTAAGATCTGTTTGGGGCAAGATAATGCCGAATTCTTCGCCGCCGTAGCGAGCGACTAAGTCTAGGGGGCGATGACAGCATCGGCTGAGTGCCTTAGCAATGGTTTGCAGACACTGATCGCCCGAGGGATGTCCATAGGTATCGTTGTAAGCCTTAAAAAAGTCTACATCTCCGATTACCATTGAAATCAATCCTCCCTCGCGCACCATTTGCCGCCACATTGCATCTAGGTGTTCATCAAAGCGGCGGCGATTGGGAATTTGCGTCAGGCTGTCTAAGGTCGCCAACCGCATTAACTGCTGGTTTTCTGTCTCTAAGTTTCGATTGCGTCGAGAGTCTTGCAGCAGTCGTCTTAGGCGATGTCGCAGAATTGACCAAGCGATGGGTTTGACGATGTAGTCCATTGCGCCCCAAGCGAAAGCGCGGTTAATGGATGCCTCGTCTTCACATCCGGTCATCATCAAAATAGGGGTGTAGCTGCCCCCAGACATACGTTGAATTTGCTTACAGCACTCCAGACCATCTTGATCCGGCAAAATGATATCCAGCAGCACCAAGTCGGGATGTTCTTGTTCGTAAGCCGATAAACAGGCAGCCCCATCCGCTGCTTCTACAACGCGGTATCCTTCTGCCTCAAGCCAATGCCGTAGCTGCATTCGCACCGCTCGGTCATCATCCACAACCAAAATTAGAGACTTAAGTAAGTTAAAGCTACTGCTGCTGAGGATGCGCTCAGAGTTCATAACGGGTGACGAGATCGAGAAAGTTTACAACAAACGTGCCCCAAACATTTTGAGCCTATAGAACAGAGAAAAACATTCCCGTTGATTCGATAAAAACCAAAAGTCATAACTTTTTGCACATGACTTTGTCGCAATGTCACTGTACCGCATCGGCTCATTCTCTCCCTGAGTTTGACATATTAAGCGAGCGGAACTTGATATCCTAGAAGACTGAGCGATCTACAAGATGCCTTCCTATGCTTTCTTCTACTGTATCTGCACCCATCACGGCATTTCCGCTTACGGCGGTGGTGGGACAAGATGCGATTAAGCTAGCGCTACTGCTAGCGGCAATTGACCCTGGTCTGGGAGGCGTGGCGATCGCCGGACGACGGGGCACCGCTAAATCTGTGATGGCGAGAGCGCTACATGCCCTACTGCCGCCCATAGACGTGGTTAAAGGCTCCTTCTGCAACTGTGACCCTGCCAACCCTTCAGAATGGGATGACCAGCTTTTAGCCACCTTAGAAACTGAACATGGGGCAGCACCTGAGTCTGTTGTGATTCCAGCGCCATTTGTGCAGGTGCCGCTGGGCATTACAGAAGATCGGCTGATTGGGTCGGTAGACGTTAGCCAGTCTGTGGCGCGGGGAGAGACAGTATTTCAGCCTGGGCTATTGGCATCTGCCCATCGTGGCGTACTCTACATTGATGAAATTAATCTGTTAGACGATCAGATTTCAAATTTACTATTGGCCTCTCTCACCGATGGTCGTAACCAAATTGAGCGGGAGGGGTTGAGCTTTCAGCATCCCTGCCGTCCGCTGTTTATTGCGACCTTTAACCCAGAAGAAGGGGCACTGCGCAATCACCTGCTCGATCGCATTGCTATTGTGCTGTCTGCGGATGGGGTGCTGGGGATCGACGAGCGGGTGCAGGCCGTAGACCAGGCGATCGCCTATGCCGCCTCTCCGCAAGCCTTTTTAGATCAGTACGATGCGGAACTGGACGATCTTAAAACGCAAATTATTTTGGCGCGGGAGTGGCTCAAGGACGTAAAAATTCAGCCTGCCCAAATCGAGTA
>JAGVDA010000146.1 GCA_020058975.1 Thermosynechococcus sp. WC_1
ATGGGGCTGAGGTGCGCCACATCTTCTCGAAAAATCCGTTCCCAGCCCGCCTGCTCCAGACGACGACAGCGATCCATGCAGTTACCCTGCGGCTTAACGCCTAGACGCTCTTCTGCCACCTTGAGCGCGGCTTCTAAATAAATCTGGAGACGTGCTGTTACCTGCTCATTTCGCTCAAGCCCATCTTTAGGAAGGGTCGCAGCGGTAGGGCAGAGTCCCTGATAAAAGCGTTTGTAAAAGCCTTCCATCAGGTTCAGTAAATGTTCTCCCAAGCCTAGAAGCCTGCCGTAAAGCGCATCGGCTCTCGGGTCGTCGATGAGTCCAGCAGGGTAGCTTTTCTGCGTAAATCCGCAAGATTGCTCAATATCGCCCATGAGTGCCTCAAGCCTTTCCCAGGGTGCCTCAATATAGCTGTACTGAATCCCAATGGGCACAATGAGCGTCTCTTCAGTGCGTCCAGCCTTGTGGATATCTTCCGCGCACCAGAACCCTAATTGCGCGGCACCTGGCTCTAAAGCATTCATGCGTTCGTTGTGGTCGTTGGTGCCGCCTTCTGGGGCAACAGAAAGGGGAAAGATGCTGTTCACCAATAGGTCACGAGCAGATTTTAGCCCTTGACGGTCAGCTTTACCTCGCAAAATCGGAGTACCGCCTAAACGCGGAAACAGCCAATTGACAAAGGTGCCTGCCCACAAAGAAATGCCTCTGTCATAAATAAAGTGGCTATGAACAGGCTTTTTAAGCTTAATTCCGGCGCGGTTGGCCGCTTTAGGGGCAAGGCACCACAATAGGTATGCCATTGCAAAGGGGTCATCTGTGGTGGGATGGCGAAAGGTAAATAGTAGGCGCACCCGCCCATCTTGAAACTGTCGATAGAGCTGTACTAACTGCTCTAGGTTATCGGCTTGGATATCGGTAATGTGGAGTTTGTAGCGCATCCAAAGGGGCAGCACAATCCGATTGGTAGCCAGAACTCCAAGGTTAAGAGCCGAGGGTAAAAACTCTAGCGGCGGTTGGACTTGGCGAATCGCGTTAGGCAAGCGCTGGCTCCTTTCTCCCCAAATGATGATGCGTGGCCTCTTGATAATTGCTTATATTGACTATTATGGGTCGTTCAACTAGGACACTTACTGAGTTGGACGATGGTGAATGAAACGGTTCCAAAAGGGCTAAATTTTATCTTGAGTATTCAAAATTCTGAGTCTAAAAGTTTTGCTTCCATACACCAACGTCCATTAACAACGGTGGTGTTGGCGATGAGTGCCGATGGCAAAATTTCGGATGTGGGGCAATCAAATCCCCACTTTGGGTCTAAACATGACTACGACCACCTAGAGCAGCAGGTGGCGTTAGCCGATGCGGTGTTGTTTGGGTCTACTACGCTGAAGACAGGGGGAACCGCGATGCGGGTCATCACTCCAGAGCGGATTGCAGAACGGGTAAAAAATGGCAAACCAGAGCAGCCCATTCAGATTGTGTGTACCCGAACGGGAGAAATTGATCCATCGCTGAAGTTTTTCCAACAGCCGATTCCGCGCTATTTACTAACGACCCCAGCAGGTGCGAAGCGCTGGCAGACACAGGCGGGGTTTGATTGTGTCATTTCGGCACAGACGGATCAGATTGACTTGCACTATGGACTTACTGAACTTTATAAAAGTGGGGTTAAGAGCATTGCAGTTTTAGGCGGTGGTGAAATCGTGGCTGCGCTGCTAGAGGCTGACTTAATTGATGAACTGCATTTAACGGTCTGTCCTATTTTGCTCGGCGGGAAGGACGCGCCGACGCCCGTCGCTGGCGCTGGTTTTCTCCAGGGGCAAGCACCTCATTTAGAACTGCTCAGCGTTAAGCAGGTTGAAGGTGAGCTGTTTCTGCATTACCGAGTGCTGCATTAGTTTTAATAAATTTTAAAATGTAGAATTGTCACCGATCAATACGCTGCTTTTTTATACTTGAAGTTTCTGATATTCTATTGGAAAGAAAATCTCACCATTATTTCGTAAAATGAAGATTTTCCGACAAAAGGGGGGCAGACTTAGGGCAGGACAGCTTGTATAGCATGGAGTTGGGGTTCTAGCCTATTAAGCCGACGTTACAGCTATTCCCCATAAATTTGATTCCCTAAAGTGTCCCGCTTTACGCTTTGTTCTGACAAAAGTACTTTAAAGAAGAATACTTTCAATCTGAGCGGTTTAAATTTTCAGGGTTTATATAATTTTTCAAATAAAGGCTAATAACATGAAATTCTTGGTCGGCGTTGCCTTAAGTTGTGCTGTTTTTGTTTCGGCAGCTGCTCCCGCTTGGGCGCAAGCGGTTAATGCTGGTTTGGCAGGTGGCAAGCAGATCGAAGGAAAGATTATAAACCTGACCGATTCTGAAATGACCCTCCAAACTACTAATGAGACCCAAGTCTATAAAGTTAATGGAGATATCTTAAAAGCACTTAAGTTAGGTCAAGGATCTGATGTGATAGTGGATGGTAGCTTACTCCAAACGGGTCGAATCAGCAGACTGTCGACCTATAACGTCGAGGTGGAGCTAGATAATGGTGAATTTATCGACTTCGTGCTATCTCCTGAAGGTCGTCGTACGCTAGGCGTTGGTGATCGCGTTGTCATTACCTCTATTATGACGCCTTCACGCTGTCAAAAAATCTACAGGCTAGAGAGCTACTCGCTGATGGCTCGGGATATTAAAGCCAAAGTCATAGTTGTTGCAACTGAGCAACCTACCCCAAGTGTTGTAAGGCCAATTCCTACGCCAGTACAGCCTGCACCTGTTCAGGTTCAGCCAGAAGCACCTGTACGCGGACTTTGGTAGGTCGCCCATTCAAAACTGAAGCGCGACACAGCCATTCGGTCTAGGCAAGCAAGTGCGTAATTTTAATCGCCAGTTCGTAGAGCTTCTCTTGTTCTGGCTCACTTAATGCGTCCATCAGATCTGAAAGCTGATACGGATCTTGTGGTGCAATCCAGTCTAAAAACTGATGCCCTTTTGGCGTTAGCGTAATGCTTAGGGCGCGGCGATCGCTGGGATGATTCTCCCGCTCCACATAGCCCTCGTCCTCTAGACCATCCAGTAGCCCCGTCATCGCGGCTCGAGAAATGCTGCAGTGTTTTGCAAGCTCAGAGGGGCTAGCACAAAAGGCTGATTCACCCTTCAAATACATAAGAACCGCAAGTTTAGTTTGAGACATACCAAACTTAGCCGAATGCTCGTCGGTAATTCGTAATACAGATCGGGCGATGCGTGTTGCGATAGACATCGTTTGGAGTACATCCATTTCACTCGGAAGTTTAACGATGTCTTGGGCGGCTTCCGTTAAAAGTTGATGCAGGGGCTGCTCTACTTTTTTGCGCTCGACGAACGGCAACTGAATTTGCCGCAGCGATTGAAGTGACTGCTCAAGCTGCTGAACTTTGGCGATCGCCGTCATTTCGCTCATGCGCAGGGTAATCTCAGTTTTCTTGTGCTGAATAATTTCCGATTCCAACCCACGACCGAGATCCATCAAGGTCATGAGGGTCGAAAATGCTCTTAAGGCTGTAACAACTGAAATTGTGAGCTTTTGAGCCGTCAATTCCGTTTTGATTTTATAGTCGTCAATGCCATAGTTAATAGCCACCACATTTTCAGGGGCTTGACCGGGCTGTCCCGTTCGCAAAATAATTCTGACACAGGCATTTCCTAACGCCTTACGGATGTACTGCACAAGCTGCAGGCCAGCATTATCTGTCTCCATTACAACATCTAGAAAGATCACCGCAGTGTCAGGATGAGCCTGGATTAGCTGCCGTGCTTCTTGAGCCGAGTAGGCACTCAAAAATGCCATAGATTTATTTTCAAAGACAATATCTCTGAGGGCTAATTGAGTGATGGTATGCACTTCGGCGTCATCATCAACGATTAAAATTTTCCAACTTTGGTCAGGCTGAATCAGTTCTGTTTCTTCAGCAAAGGAAAGTTCTTCATCGTCTTGAGTAAAAAACGAACTCATGCGGCTTCAATGGTGTAAAAATATTTTGGCAAGTTGATTTCTAGCCCTGTACCACTGGAAGTTCGATCACAAACTTTGTTCCAGTACCAACCTGACTTTCGCAGCGGATAGTGCCGCCGAGCTTTTGTGTTACCAAATTATAGACAATGTGTAATCCTAAACCGCTGCCACCCTGACCGCGCTTAGTGGTAAAAAAGGTTTCAAAAATTTTGCTGAGGTGTTCGGGCGGAATCCCGCACCCATCATCTAAGTATTTAAGGCAAAGTACTTCAGGCGTTTGGCTAAAGCTCAGCGTGATATGCCCAAGGGCTTCCGCGCCGTAGGCATGCAGCACAGAGTTTATGAGCAAGTTAGTAACAATCTGCGAAAACGCACCAGGGTAGCTGTTGAGCGTAAGGGTGCGATCGCCCTTCACCCGCACCTGTAGCTGCGTCGCCTGAAGCTTAGGACTCAGTTGCAGCAACACTTCATCTAAGTAAGCTGCCAAATGAAACACGCGCCTAGACTCACTGGACTGATCTACCGCCACGCGCTTAAAGCTCGCAATGAGTTCGGCTGCACGGTTGAGGTTGGTGAGCGTCATGCGAGCCGTTTGTTGAGCAATGTCTAAAAAAGTTCCCAGTTCAGATCGCTTGAGGGTGCCTGTTTCTAATCGCTCTGAAAACGCAGTAGTTTTCTCGACCAACAGCGATGCAGCCGTTACGCCAATGCCAATGGGGGTATTAATTTCGTGGGCAATCCCCGCGACCAGACCGCCTAATGCCGCCATTTTTTCGGTTTGAATGAGCTGGGTTTCAGCTTGCTTAAGGTCTCGCAGCGTTTGCTCAAGCTGCTGCGCTTTCTCTTGGAGTTGGGCTTCGGCTAACTGTCGCTCCTTTACTTCTTGCTGAAGCTGAAGGTTGCGTTTATCTAGCTCTTCTTGGGCTAACTGCCGACTTTCTTGGGTCAGCACCAACCACCAAGATCCAATGCCAATCATGACCAAAAAAATACCGTAGGCTCCGAGTAGGGTTGCCGTAAGCTGTTTGGCAATTACGCTTGGCAAATGGGGTATAGCAACCACCTGCTGGTGATAGACAAAGCCTAGGGTTGCCCCCGCTAACCCCGATAAAGACAAAAACACAGAGGCATACTTGAGCAGCTTTGTCCCAAGCTGCGGCGACAGCTTGCCTTGCAATAATCGTTTGGGGCTGACAGAAACAGGTTCTAAAATGGTGGGGATGGGGTCAACATTCAAGCTAATTTTACAGGCATCGTGACAGCATGCATCGAGGGTGCAGCACAGCGAACAAATCGAGTCGTTATAGATGGGGCAAAACAGCATGTCCGGCGGTTCGTAGTCTTGCTCAC
>JAGVDA010000318.1 GCA_020058975.1 Thermosynechococcus sp. WC_1
ATTTTTGCTTATATTTTTTATTGATAATTTAATTTTCTTGACTCAAAGAATATGAGGTAAAATTTTTAAAAGCTCAATATGGTCAGTAAAGTCTCATATTTTTACATTATTCACGTAGCTTTAAATTCATCGGCAATCCTCCTTTAGGACGCAAGGTTAGACGACACTCAATATCAACTTTATGGTTGAGAGCTACATTAGGACGAAAGCGTTGTGCAAGAGTTGCGAGACATAGAATACTTTCTGTGATTGCAAACCGTTTGCCCAAACAAATACGACGACCAGCGCTGAATGGAATATACAAAAAGTTGTCAGGACGTTGCGTTCCATTCAAAAAACGTTCTGGAATAAAACTGTCGGGCTTTTCCCAATAAAGTTCATGGCGATGCAGCAGCCAAGGGATAATTAATATAATGGTGTTTGATTTTATTTCTTGGTTGTGGATCTGGTCATTAGAACGTGCGTGACGGCTCAGCACTGGGACAGGTGGATACAGTCGTAAGGTCTCTTCCACGACTGCCTGGGTATAAGGTAGGCTAGCAATATTTTCGTAAGTTGGTAGATTGTCTCCAAGGACGCGATCTAGTTCTTCATGCAGTTTTGTTGCTACGTCAGGATATTTATCTAACAAGTACCAAGCCCAGGCAAGAACATTTGCAGTCGTTTCATGTCCCGCCATAAACATCACAATGGCCTCGTTTCGAGTAGAAGAGAGATTTAATGGACATTTTCTCTCTGCCCTTTTTTTCTGATCATTGTTTTCTAACAACAAAGAAAGTAGCGTAATGCGACCAGATTTCTTGCTCTGAGAATAACGATCAATAATCCGATCAATGACTGTATGCACTTTATCTGCGGAGCGTTTTGCACGCAAGCGCCGTATTGGATTACTAAGCCATCGCAGCAGGGGTAGACCAAACGCATCGGCAAAACTGATTTGATCAATATTTTTTTGGTACTCAGAGAATCCATCAACGACTTGACTCGCTTCATCGTCAGAAATATCATCGCCAAAAATTGTTCGCGCTATGATACGTGCGGTAAGTCGTGCCATTTCGTTGAGCATATCGACTTGTTGGCTGTCTGAGAGTAAGAGGCTTTTCCAATGAGTAACGAGTTCTTGTGCCGATTCAACCATGTAAGTTGAAAAATCAGGCAGCAAATCATTCTCAAATGCTGGAGCGCAGGACTCACGACGCTGACGCCATAATTCACCATCACTGACAAACAGTCCATCCCCAAGTAATGGCTCTAAGGCGTTGCGCATCTGTGGACTCTTACGATCATAGTTATCGTGTTCTTCCAGAAATACCCGTCGCACAGAATCAGGAGAATTGCAAACAAAATAGTGCTGGCGAAGCAATTTAAAATCAAAGCTTGGCTCTCGATAAGCTAAATTAGGCCAACATGCCAATATGTTTTGGCGGGATGCTAATAGTCTCAGTAAGTCATTACTTGTTGATGTATCGCGGCCTACTTTTACGGGGTCAAGGCTGTCTAAATTCAATAGATTTTTACTGAGTTCTGAATCATTTTTCTGGCTAGGACTCATAGACGATATTCTCTGACTCTTGTTTGGAATGGGAACAATGCGATTCTGACAATACCAGGGCGGCTCAGCAATTGCAAATTCAAAACTAGGATGAATGGGTAGCTGATCAGGGAAAGAGGTAAGTGTAAGTGTCGCTTAGCAGGGCATAAAATTTGGGATGCCTTGTGAGGAGGCAACATTTAGGCTCCCCATGTCTGCCTCATTCCTTCTAGACCTGCTCTTAAAGAATTGCATGGTGCCATTACAGAAAAGCGTTTCTTTAGCACTATTCGGGCGGCATAAAAATAGCGTATTGCCCTCTACCCCTTTGTTTGGCTTGGTATAAAGCCGTATCTGCGTCCTTCACCAGATCAGCCGCCTGCCGATACCGAAACGCGCTCAGCACCACCCCCATGCTGATGCCGCACTGAATTGACTCTCCTGACAGCATGAGTGGTGTGCTTACTTTCTCTTGAATTCGCTCAGCGACGTTGTTAACCTCAGCAATGCTGGTAATGCTGTCGAGCAAAATGGTGAATTCATCGCCCCCCAATCGCGCCACCGTATCGTTGGCACGCACACAGCTTTTGAGAATTTCGGCGATCGCCTTTAAAAGCTGATCGCCCATGTCGTGTCCGTAGCGATCGTTCACCTGCTTAAAAAAATCTAAGTCCAGAAAAAACACAGCAAAAAACAGCTTTGGAAATCGCCGAAATCGCCGTAGTGACATTTCAAGGCGATCTGTAAAGAGGTTTCGGTTGGGTAGCCCAGTCAAGGCATCATGAAACGCATTGTGGCGCAAATCGGCTTCGCGCTGCTGCCGCTCACTAATATCTCGAATAAAAACGATCACCTGATCGTCTGAGGACGGAATCACCCGCGCTTCGTAGTAGGTTTTTCCATCTGCGCCTAGCAGAGAATACTCTAAATATTCGGCAGTTTGAGCATTAAATACTTGCTCTAGCGTTCGCTCAAAGGCCGCGCCAACCTGTAAAGGCAAAAAGTCCTGAATTCTTTTTCCACCCCACTCCGACGGCATCCGATAAAGTGCGGAAAGTGGTGGAGCCTTATAGTCAAGAATCCGACCTTTTTGATCTAAGGCGAGGCATACGTCTGGAAAAACCTCAAAGAAAGCAGCAGACACGATACAGATCCTTGGGGGTAAAGATACTCTGCACTGGATGTTGTAAGGGTAGGGCACCCTCACCCACGACAAACCTCTAAATTGCGTATGATGAAAATCGAAATCTAAAAATCAACCATACTCCCAAAAGACGCGAAGTTAAACCTTAATTCAAACCTTACTAGAGATAAACCCCATGAAGGCACTGGTTGTAGGAGCCACAGGCGAGACGGGACGCCGGATTGTACAGCAGCTTACGGCGCAAAATATTGCAGTTCGGGCGCTGGTGCGAGATCGAACGCGATCGCAGGAAATATTGCCAGCCTCTACAGAAATTGTGGTGGGGGATGTGCTAGAGCCAAAGACCTTGACAGCGGCAATCGCAGACTGCACCGTCATTTTTTGTGCCACGGGCGCAAAACCCAGTCTCAACCCGTTTGGCCCCTACCAAGTCGATTTTGAGGGCACTAAAAACTTAGTGGATGCCGCCAAAGCGTATCAGATCAAGCACTTTGTATTGGTTTCGTCGCTTTGTACCTCACAGTTCTTCCATCCGCTGAACTTATTTTGGCTCATTCTAGTCTGGAAACAGCAGGCCGAGCAGTACCTTCAGCGCAGTGGGCTAACCTACACCATCGTGCGCCCTGGGGGACTCAAGAATACAGAAGAGCGCCCTCCCATCGTGATGTCTAGTGCAGACACTCTGTTTGAGGGCAGTATTTCACGAGATCAGGTGGCGCAAGTTTGCGTTGAGGCACTTTCTTACCCATCGGCTCAAAATAAGATCGTTGAAATTGTGGCTCGTCCAGAAGCTACCGAGCAGTCTTTCTCTGAACTATTTGCAGGGGTTACGGCTTAGCAAGATGACGCATTCTAAGTCTTTCAAGTCTACCCCTTCGTCCTCTCAGGGTGAGTCCGCTACTCCCCCTTTGCTGATCCGGCTGGGCGCAGCGGCTTTTAGACAAAGCGGCAGAATTGCAACAAAAAGTGTTCGGCAGTTTCAGTCCCTTGGCCTGCGGAATCAGGCTATTGCCGTCGGGCTTTTAGGTTCAGCGCTTTTCCTTCAGTTCCATCTCGTCCCTTCTTTTGATCGCACATCTTCCGTAAGCCGTTCCGTTTACCCGCCCCTAGCCATGAATAGTGGGGATCCGTACATTCGTGCCTTGATGCGGACCATATCTGTCAGCGAGTCGAATGATACTAATCCCTATGGGCTTCTG
>JAGVDA010000346.1 GCA_020058975.1 Thermosynechococcus sp. WC_1
AATCCCTATGACCGCAACATTGACCGCTGCATCCGTGCTTGAAGTATTGCGCCCTGTGCAGGATCCAGAACTTCAAAAAAGCCTCGTAGAACTGAACATGATTCGCAATGTTCAGATTAAAGGCGGAAATGTTGCCTTTACCCTAGTGCTTACCACCCCCGCCTGTCCTCTGCGGGAATTTATCGTAGAAGACTGCAAAAAGGCAGTACAGACTATTCCAGGGGTTCAGTCCATCGACGTAAACGTGACTGCCGAAACGCCTCAGCAAAAGAGCATCCCTGATCGCACTGGCATCGAAGGCGTTAGAAACATCATTGCCGTCTCCAGCGGCAAGGGTGGCGTGGGCAAAAGTACCGTTTCTGTTAATATCGCAGTCGCCCTCGCGCAATCGGGCGCATCCGTCGGCATGATTGATGCTGATATCTATGGTCCTAATGTCCCCACCATGTTAGGTATAGAAAAAGCCATCATCGAAGTTCGTAAAGAAGCCCAGGGCGATGTATTAGAACCCGCTCAAGCCCACGGCGTGAAAATGGTGTCGATGGGGTTCTTGATTGACCGCGATCAGCCCGTGATCTGGCGTGGCCCAATGCTCAACGGTATTATTCGGCAGTTTTTATACCAGGTAGATTGGGGCGAACTCGATTACTTAGTCGTCGATTTGCCCCCTGGGACAGGCGATGCTCAGCTTACCTTAGCCCAGGCCGTCCCGATGGCTGGAGTGGTCATTGTGAGTACCCCTCAAGATGTGGCAATTTTAGATGCCCGTAAAGGCTTGCGAATGTTTCAGCAGTTGGGCGTTAATGTGCTGGGCGTCGTCGAAAACATGAGCTACTTCATTCCGCCCGATCAGCCAGACAAGCAGTACGATATTTTTGGCTCTGGTGGTGGCGAGAAGCTGGCCTCTGAGCTGGGGGTGCCCCTGATTGGCTGTGTGCCCTTAGAGATTCCGGTGCGGCAGGGGGGCGATCGCGGTATACCCATCGTCATTTCTCAACCAGAGTCTGCTTCTGCGAAGGCATTAACGGCGATCGCCCAAAAAGTTGCGGCGCAAGTCTCGGTTGCTGCGCTAACTTAGACTGAGCCATTACTAAGCGCTCTGCCCCTAGGATGATTGAATGTTGATTCGCCGCTCACGCAAAACGCCCTTGTGGAGCCGCTGGCTTCAGCCTTGGAAAAAGTTAGATCCTTACCTATTCTGGATTCCGATTTTGCTAACCCTCGTGGGTGGGCTGCTCATTCGCAGTACCGAACTACACCAAGGTTGGACAGACTGGTCGCAGCATTGGATTATCGGCGCAATCGGGGTGGCGATTGTTCTAATTACTTCACGAATTGACTACAAATATCTGCTATCCCTGCACTGGGTTGTCTACGGCATCACCTGCCTATCGCTGCTGGCGGTCAAGTTTGCTGGTACCAGTGCCCTAGGCGCTCAGCGCTGGATCACTATTGCCGGATTTAACGTCCAACCTTCAGAATTTGCAAAAGTGGGGGTTATTGTGTCCCTCGCAGCGCTGCTCAGCGCTTGGCCTGCGGCTTCTTTGCCGTCCATTTTTCGCACGCTCGCCATTACGGCATTACCTTGGAGTCTAGTCTTTTTACAGCCCGACTTAGGCACCTCCTTGGTCTTTGGAGCCGTCACCCTAGGGATGCTGTACTGGGCTAATGCCCACGGCGGCTGGATTATTCTGATGCTGTCGCCCTTGGTGTCTGCCATCCTTCTTAACCTACCTATGCCGCTGTTCACCTCTACGGCGCTGTGGCTCGTGTGGAGTGCGGCTATGGCGGCAACGGCATGGTTAACGCTGCCCAGACCTGTCCTTAGCGCAACCCTTGCAGGGTTAGTAAATCTAAGTTCTGGTGCCATTGGTCATGCCCTGTGGGGCGTACTGCAAGACTACCAGCGCGATCGCCTTATTCTATTTCTCGACCCAGACAAAGACCCTCTCGGTGGCGGCTATCACCTGATTCAGTCGCGCATTGCCATTGGTGCAGGGCAGTTTTGGGGCAAAGGACTCAATCAGGGCACTCAAACCCAGCTCAATTTTATTCCGGAGCAGCATACAGACTTTATTTTTTCTGCCATTGGTGAAGAATTTGGGTTGTTTGGTAGCCTACTTTTAATGGCGGCGTTTTGGCTCATTTGCGTCCGCCTGATTAAGGTTGCCACGGCTTCTAACGACAGCTTTGGGTCGCTGTTATGCATTGGCATTTTTACCATGCTCATTTTTCAGGTGGTCATTAATATCGGCATGACCATTGGCCTTGCACCGGTCACAGGCATTCCTCTACCGTGGCTGAGCTACGGACGCTCGGCGCTGCTGACCAACTTTCTGGCGATCGGCATCGCAGAATCGGTCGCAAACCATACCCAACCTCGCACCAGTCCTTATCCCACCGTAAGAAGATAGGAATGAATAACTAGACGGACGTAATTAAATTGCCGATGGGGTTTGGGTTTCGACTCCCTATTGCCAAAGGCAAGGCTACGCCAGCGACAAGCTCCCTATCGCTAAAAGCGAGGCTACGCCAAAACGGCAAGCTCAGGACACAGCAGGACAGGTCGCTCAACCCGCGCCAATACGGGAATTGAGGGTTGAGCGAAGCCGAAACCCGCTTTATAGTTAATTCAGTCTGCCTACTTAGCTCTCAGCACTCTTGTAAACTAGAGTAAGCCCTCCTCTTTTAGGACTAACCGATGCAAACTCCTTTACTTTTGCCTGGTTCAACCGTGCGCGTTACCAATTCAAACGATACCTACTATCAATTTGAAGGATTGGTTCAGCGCATCACCGATGGTCGTGCCGCCGTCATTTTTGGAGGCGGAAACTGGACGAAGATCGTAAGCTTTCGCCTAAAAGAACTAGAGACTGTAGATCCACGCCAAAAGAAAGGGTAGCCTTTCACGTTTATATTCAGCTTCTGCTACCCTCTCGTTAAATTGCCATCATCCATTACACAAACTTTGTCAGAAGGCTTAAACCTTTTCCTGGCATGGACATCAAACAACGTAAAAGCTTATGTAATGTGGCTCAAATCTATAGGCTATGTTATGAAATATGTCTGATGGACAAAGGATCTGTTAGGTTTAAGGGGTGGTATTCAGATAAACTGTAAGACCACTCTACCTTCATTGATTATTACGCTCGACTATTGTTTATTTCTTAAATTCAACGCCTGTGCCTCCAATCAGCAAAAAAGCGCAACAAGATCTTCCTAACATCAACGAACGCATCCGGTTTCCACAAGTTCGGGTCGTTGACAGCACCGGCGAGCAGCTCGGTATTATGACGCCTCGTGACGCAATGGTGATTGCGGATGAAAAGAATTTAGACCTTGTGCTGGTGAGCGATAAAGCGGATCCGCCCGTTTGCCGGATTATGGACTACGGCAAATATAAGTTTGAACAAGAGAAAAAGGCGAGAGAGGCGCGCAAAAAGCAGCATACCGCTGACGTAAAAGAAGTAAAAATGCGCTACAAAATTGAGGAGCATGACTACCAAGTGCGTGTGAATCATGCCGAGCGCTTCATTAAGTCTGGCGATAAGGTAAAAGCGACCATTACGTTTAGGGGTCGTGAAATTCAGCACGCCCATCTTGCAGAGGCGCTACTGAGCCGGATGGCTAATGACCTCAAAGAGATTTCTGAAGTGCAGCAGTACCCCAAACGGGAAGGACGAAACATGATTATGTTTTTGTCCCCTAAAAAGGTGCCCTAGGCTCATAGATTTAACCTAGCTTAGAACGTGACGTCTACAGATTCTCTTCATCAGTTGCTCAATGCCGTATCTTCTGGAACACTCAGTCCAGAGGATGCGCTTGAGCAACTTAAGTATTTAGCAACCTATGAATCGGTTGAAGACTTTGCCAAAATAGATCATCAGCGTCAGGTACGGACGGGTTTCCCTGAGGTAATTTGGGGTATTGGCAAAACTCCTGAGCAAATTGTAGAGATCTTTCGGGTCATGATGCCGCATCAAACCTGCGTCATGGCGACCAGAATTGAGCCAGCAGTTTTTATTCAGCTTCAGGCACACTTACCCCAGCTTCAGTATTACCCCAAAGCAAAAATTTGTGCCCTTGGGCAGACGGTTGATGCTCCACCGAAACACCCTGGGCGCATTGGGCTGATTTCGGCAGGGACGGCGGATCTGCCCATTGCAGAAGAAGCAGCGGTGACGGCAGCACTGTGTGGATTTGCGGTACATCGCTTGTGGGATGTGGGCGTAGCTGGCATTCATCGCCTGCTGCAAAATAGAGGGGCGATCGCCCAGGCCGATGTCCTCATTGTGGTTGCTGGCATGGAAGGTGCCCTTGCGAGCGTTGTGGCAGGGTTAGCAGATTGCCCCGTGATTGCCGTGCCTACCAGCATTGGCTATGGCGCAAGCTTTAATGGGTTAGCTCCACTCTTAACAATGCTTAATTCCTGTGCCCCTGGTATTGGGGTGGTCAATATTGATAATGGCTTTGGTGCCGCAATTTTAGCAGGGCAAATCTTGAGAACCGCCGCCCGTATTAAGGCTGTCGATGAGTGACTTTGAAGGCGTGAGTTGGGTCGATACGCCATAGGCATACAATCATGGGGGATTTCTTCAAAATGATTGTATGCCTGTGGCACGATTGCATTGGCGTCACCTGACTGAATCAACACACTGCGATCGCCCTCCAGCCTTTCAGCCCAAACCCAGCTCACCGATATCCTTTCATTTGATAAAGTTCCATCAGA
>JAGVDA010000174.1 GCA_020058975.1 Thermosynechococcus sp. WC_1
CCCCACCAAGGAACTGAAGGCGCAAGGATTTCACGATGCCTTCATTAAGCGAGTGGTTGGCACCCCTGGCGATCGCGTTGAAATTAAAAGCGGCGGTGTTTACGTCAACAATCAGCGCCTGTCAGAATCCTACGTTGCCAATGGAGATCCAACCCTCATTGAAGCCTGTGGAACGCCTCAGGGTAATAATAGCGACCAGGCTCCCCCACCGCCCTTTTTGTCAAAGCCCGTCACCATTCCTAAAGACAGCATCTTGGTCTTAGGAGACAACCGCAACAATAGCTATGACGGTCGGTGCTGGGGGCTTGTCAGCAAGGATGACATCGTGGGTCGCGCTTCGTTTCGATTTTGGCCGATTAATCGCACTGGAACGCTGCCAGATTTTCACCCAACTTTTATGAAGTAACGGGCAACAAGCCGCCGCAGTAACCTTGCCCATGCAGTCTTATGGCTCCTCATAGGTTGGGAGCTGGTGGGCTGCGTCTTTGAGGAGTGGGGCGATCGCATCTTTGTCAGACAAGACCGGATTTTCGACCTGCCAACCAATCCCAATATCTGGGTCATCCCAACGAATGCTGTACTCATCGCCAGGGGTATAGAAGGCGGTGCATTTGTATAAAAAATCGGCGGTTTCACTCAGGACGCAAAAACCGTGGGCAAACCCTGGCGGCACATAAAGCTGTCGCCGATTTTCAGCAGATAGATGTGCGCCATACCATTGCCCAAACGTAGGAGAACCTTGACGGATATCGACGGCAACATCAAACACTTCACCCGTGGCAACCCGCACCAGCTTCCCCTGAGGATTTTGGAGCTGATAGTGCAGCCCTCTCAAGGTGCCTTGCTTAGAAAAAGAATGGTTATCTTGCACAAACTTGACCTGCAAGCCTGCATCCCAAGCGCGTTTTTCGCTGTAGGACTCAAAAAAGAACCCGCGATCGTCATTGAATACGCGCGGCTCAATCAGCAGTACACCTGGCAAGGTTGTTTCTAGAATTTGCATGAGTCTTGAGCCTTATCGTTAAAATCGCTAAAGTTTTAAAAATATCGAGTTCAATCAATGAAGCGTAGGGGCAGGTTTAGCCAAAACAGCTCAATTTCACCCAAAATGTCTCAACAAAACCTACCCTTCTAAATTTTTTTTTATGATTTCGCCCAGTCTTCCGGTTTTTCTTGCTTCCAGTCTTCTAAAGCCTTTTGAAGCGTGTACTGGTACGGATAGCCAGCCGTTCGCAGAAAATCTGGCACGATATTGTTAGATCGCACCAACTTGCGAATCCGAACAGGGTCAATGGGCTGCTTCATTCCAAAGGTTTTAGCCAATTGAGCAATGGGGTAAGATGCCCCCAGCAACAGCGAATAGGGAACCTTCAGTGGCTTGCTCTTAATTTGAGCAACTTTACAAACGGCGTTGACGTACTCTTCAAGGGTGGGCGTTGGATCTGCCGAGAAGTTAAACAGCGTTACGTTTTGCTCATTTTGCCGCTGCCAAGCCAAGACCCACAAAATGGCGTTGCAGAGTTCTTTCACATAGCCGCCTGCTTTACGCGTATTTTGATTACCTGCGTAGAAAAAATAGCCTTTCACAATCGAGCGTACTAGACGGCTGACGTTGCCGCCTTCCCCAGGGCCAAACACAACGCCGGGACGAATGATCACAAGCCTGCGATCGTCTCCTCCACGCTGCCAAGCCAAATGGATTTTCTCGGCAGCCAGTTTAGAGGCTCCATAGGCGGTCACGGGCACTGGAATAGACTGCTCGTTTTTCTCTTCTTCTGTGGGGCCATAGGGCGAAATACTGCTGGTAAAGGCGATGGTTTTACAGCCGACGGTTTCTGCCCACTGACAGACATTTTCAGCGCCCTTCAGGTTCGTCTCAAAGTATTCATGGGGGTCGTGCCCAGGTTCACGATGGATGGCGGCAAAGTTAAGAACTAAATCGGCATTTTTGGGTAAGTCAGAATGGCTAATGGGCGCACAGACATCAACAGAGACGTAGCGTACACGCGGGTCGCTCAGTTCTTTACGAGCTGTGGCTGACCACAGGGGCTTATTGGGTGGCTCAATGTCTGCGAGGGTAATCGTTTTTGCTAAATGATTGGCGAGCAAAAAGCGAGCAAAGTGCGTGCCAATAAACCCTGTGCCGCCAAATAAAACGCAGTTCTCAAACACAAGTGAACTGGGCTTTGTGGTTAGCTCATTCATAAGACTTGCAGCCATAACTTAACCAAGCCTACTCCAATGTAATCAATCTTCTGTTTGATACAGTAAGTCTTGAGGGCTTCGGTGGCAAGTTAGTTCCGCTGATATGCAGATTAATCGGGCAGCAGCGGCAGTGCCAACTACCTGCTTTAATGTCCAGAGTGTTCTGATCGGTGGGAAGGCAGGGTAGAGGGTCGCTCTAGAGCATGTGATCGCAAGGGACTTTCGATACTTTCGGCAAAGACTTCTAGGGCAGCGAGCCGTTGCTCAATCATGGTCAACCGCTGCGTAAACGGCATGATGCCCAAATAAGACTTCAGCGATTCAATCACCACATCCGACTTGGATTGACCCGTTTCCTGCATTCGTGCGGCGATCGCCGCATCCAGTTCGGGGGTAATTCTCACCGCAATGAAGGGATTTGCCATAACCTCAGACTGATACCCTATGCTGATTGCGACAACAGAGCGTAGGCAAGACTTCCTCTAATACAACTGCATTAAAGTGACGTCTACACGCTCATCGCTTGAGCCATTGGATAATACCAGCTAGGTCTAACGCCTCAACCCGCTATGAAACCGAAATTAATAGAACTGCCACAAGCCTTAACAATTGCTGACCTTAAAAATTGCAATGGAACTGGGTGAAATCCTTGCAGAATGTCTGTTATCATTTGTTATCAGGATGTTTTTTACAGTTTTTTAATTTATCTGTCGCGCTATATAGCGCTAAGACTACATAGCGGCGAGCTGTTCATTATTTAGGCAGCAGCCCGACCTAAATTTAACAACTCATTTAAGCAAGAGTGGGGCTATCCGGTGAGTCGCAAAAAGAAAATTTTAATTGTCGATGATGAAGCCATGATTCGGCGCATTCTTACAACGCGCTTAACGATGGTGGGGTATGAGGTGGCGGTAGCCTGTGATGGTGCTGAAGCCCTTGAGGTTTTTGAAAAAGAGAAACCTGACCTTGTGGTGCTAGACGTGATGATGCCCAAGCTGAATGGCCTAGAAGTTTGCCAGGAGCTGCGCAAATCTACGGGTGTTCCCATCATTATGCTGACTGCTCTTGGCGATGTTGCCGACCGTATTACGGGGCTTCAGATGGGTGCAGATGACTACTTGCCCAAGCCATTTTCTCCGAAAGAGCTTGAGGAGCGTATTAACGTCATTTTGCGACGGGTGCATGGCAGCAGCATGGCGGTGTCTTCAGACAACCCAGTGGCAGGGGTTTTATTAGCAGGCCCTCTACGGATTGAAACCTATAAGCGTCAAGTTTTTCTCAATGGCGATCGCATTCAGCTCACGGGAATGGAGTTTGACTTACTAGAGCTATTGGCGGGTAACGCAGGTAAAACCGTCTCTCGTTCTGACATTTTGCAGAAGGTCTGGGGCTATAGCCCTCGTCACTATGCCGATATGCGCGTGGTGGATGTGCATGTTTCACGGCTGCGCTCTAAGATTGGCGACAATCCTAAAAATCCTGAGTTTATTCATACGGATTGGGGGACGGGCTATTTCTTTCAGGGTGTAACAACCGCACCTTCTCCTGATGTGGCGATCGCCTAGGAAATCGAAAATTAGGATCGTGGTGGATTGAACAACACCCAAAACTTTGGAAGGGCAGGTTTTGGCTAAACGTTCTGGCTGTAACCGATACAGTTTTGGCTAAGCCTGTCCCCGCAAAACCTGGGTGTTACTTTATTCTCATTCCTACGACAAAATTCTTTTCTCAGTCTGTACCGTAGAATCTAAGATATCTAGACCCCGCTTCGCTGTCGTAGGTTATGGTTGAGTCAAAACCACGCGATGTGGCGGTTTTAATCAAAGATCGTAGTTGTATGGATGTGGCATGAACGTCAAAAAACTGTGGCAGTGGCAACGACCTATCAGTGCAGCGCAAGCATTGAGTCCAGAGGGCATTACCCAAAATTTTGTAAGAGCAGCCTTGGGTAGCAGCACCCTGGTTTTGTTGAGCAGCTTGGCATTGCCTTCGAGTATTGCCGCAACCCCTCTGGCGCAAGCACCTGCCGTTAGCTCAGTTGTACCCCCTGCGATCGCTGCCCTCGTCAAGAACTTAGACGCCGCCGCCAGTCGTAAAGACCTAGATGCCACCATGAAGTTTTATAGCCCCAGCTTTGCCCATGCGGATGGTTTAGACTTCAAAACCCAACAGCAGGCACTCCAAACTTTTTGGAAAGACGCGACATCTATCCAGTATCAAACTCAAATTAATAGCTTAAAAACAGAGCCGCAAAACCGTTATGCCCTCGAAACCACCACTACGTTGAGTGGGGTGCGCAAAGCGGCTGACCGAGACATGAAGCTGACTTCTACCGTGCGATCGCGCCTCGTGATTGCAGACCAAAAAATTGTGTCTCAAGAAGTCTTGTCCGAGCAAACGCGACTAACCGGAGGGGACAAGCCCCCTAACGTCAATATCTCGCTCCCCGAACAGGTGAACGTAGGGCAGACCTTTAGCTTTGACGCCGTGGTCAAAGAACCCCTGGGAGATGACCTCTTACTGGGTTCTGCCCTAGAAGAAACGATTAGCCTAGAGCGATATCTCCAGCCTGCCGTGATTACCTTAGAGCCTTTGACGTCCGGCGGCATTTTTAAGACAGGTCAGGCACCCCAGCAGCCCACGCGCAAGTGGATTTCTGCGGTGCTGATTAAAAATGGCGGAATTACTATTGTCAGCCAGCGACTGAATGTGGTAAGACCCAATGGATCCGCTACGCCTGCCCCTCGATAAGTGGCATTCTTTTACGAGATGGGCAATGCGTGGTCTAGAGGATTCTTGTTGACCCTAAGGATGGTTTATGCAGCCTGATAGTGCCCCCCAAACAGCAGAAGTAGCGTCTACGAAAGATATTGCAGAAATTAAGAGTAAGGCTTCAGTGACCGCATCTCCAGCGGAGCGAGCCAATCAAAACGGGCATATCTTTTTTCAGGCCGTACAGGGCTTGCTGTATCTTCATTTACCTTCTGCCAAAGTCATGACGGTAGAGTGGCCTCATCTTTGGGAGCAGCTTCAGCAGCGGCTAGAGTCTAGTGCTAAAATTTGGCCTCCCAATACTTCGGTGTGCCTGATGGCAAATGACAGACTTTTAGATCCACGACAGTTCGAGCAGCTTGAGGCTGCACTTTCTGGCGCAAATCTAACCCTAAAGCGGGTCGTGACCAGCCGCCGTCAGACGGCAATTACTGCCGTATCTGCCGGATACTCTGTTGAGCAGCAGTCCCCGGCGCTGCGCTTGTCAGAAGCAAATGCCGTCAAGTTTGCACCCCTACCTGTGGTGCCGATGTTGGCTGAGCCGCTGTACCTTGAAACAACGCTGCGTTCAGGAACCGAGGTGCGTCATCCAGGGTCAGTAGTGGTGGTGGGCGACACCAACCCTGGCAGCGCCATCATTGCGGATGGTAATATCTTAGTCTGGGGGCGGCTGCGCGGAGTAGCGCACGCAGGAGCCAATGGCGACCATGAATGCCAAATCATGGCATTACAAATGGAGCCTACACAGCTTCGGATTGCCGACCAAGTGGCGCGATCGCCAGAAAAGGCACCCAACCAGTTTTACCCAGAGGTTGCCTCTATTGGCGCTGAGGGCATTCAAATCTCACGGGCATCTGAGATTGCCAAGCGGGGCATCACTTCGGGGCGAGATGCTGGATAATGAGCCTAATCGGCGTAGGGGGCGACGGGCAATCTTCCGTTTAGCAACGACCGAGCATACTGAGAACTGTTGAGTATTTAAACCAATATGGGTCGAATTATTGTTATTACCTCTGGCAAGGGGGGGGTTGGAAAAACAACCTGTACCGCAAAC
>JAGVDA010000273.1 GCA_020058975.1 Thermosynechococcus sp. WC_1
GGTTGTACATCTCAACGACGATTAATTTTGATGGATACTGTCCTTCAGACGTTCCCAAACAATCTCCAACGCAGCGCCACTCCCAACCTCCGGCTGATGTTAGATTGCGCGGATGAGCGCCAGTGGGAATTATGGCTTGCGTTGGGAATGTTCTATGGCGTCACAACAAATCCGCTGCTGTTAGAAAGCGCGAAAGTATCCTGCCAGGTAGAGACTTTACGGGAGCTGGCAAAGCGGGCGCTAGATTACGGCATACAGGAAATCCAGCTTCAGGCTTGGGGTGGATCTGTAGATCGGTATGTGTCGATAGGTCATCGTTTGGCAGAGATTGATCCGCGTGTGGTTGTGAAGGTTCCGGCGACTAAAGTGGGGACAGCGGCGGCGGTGCAGCTCATTGGGGCAGGGGTGCGCGTAACCATGACGGGCATTTATGCAGTGCCACAGGTGTTAATTGCGGCGGCGATTGGCGCGGAGTATGCAGCACCCTACTTAGGCAGAATTCATGATTCTGGGCGCAATGGTTGTGAAGACGTGGGATTGATGCAGCGATCGCTCAATGGCGTTAACAGCAATTTACGCCTTTTGGTGGCAAGCATTCGCCGCGCTGAAGATATATCGGTGCTGGCAGCGCAGGGACTTAATACGTTTACGGTTTCAGTGGCGATCACCGAACAGCTTTTTGATGTCCCTGCAACGCTTAAGGCCACAGAAGCCTTTGAAGCTGCGGCACAGCGACCATCACTTCCCTCCTATGGCAATTAACGTATTCCATAGGAGAGAAAGAAAGCCTTAGCCTTTTTTCGCAAGCACCCAGAACGCATGAAGAACACCAGGTAGCCAACCCAGCAGCGTTAGTACGATATTAATGACCAAAGTGGTGCTAATGCCATAAGCTAAAAAAACGCCTAAAGGCGGCAGAAATAGGCTCAGCAGAATTTCAATAATTGTCATATCGACACCATGATTTAATGATTTCTCTAGCTATAGCCCAGATTGAAAATCAATAAATCCTTCAATTGATATAGCTTGCCCAAGCAGGCAATTCCTTGGCTCAACCCCAAAACGGGATGTCCACCCTATGAAAGAATGAGATGAAATGATGAAATCACCACCAACGCTGGGGAATTGACATGCCGCTCATTGCACTTTGGGGTTTAGGGAATGTTGCCCTATTGTTTGCCGCCTATCTACTAGGATCTATCCCCACGGGCTATCTTTTAGGACGATCGCTCAAAGGCATTGATATCCGCGACTACGGATCAGGCTCAACAGGAGCCACCAATGTATTGCGGGTGGTAGGCAAGGGTGCCGGAGCGACGGTTTTAGCGGTGGATATGCTGAAAGGGGCAATGGCGATCGCCCTTGTCAAACTTGCCTATCAATCTGGTTCTGTACTGCTGGCTTGGGCACCCCCTGAAATTGACCCGACGCATTGGTTTGCGTGGATTGCCGTTTTAGCAGGGCTATCCGTAGTATTGGGACACAGTAAATCCGTGTGGCTCCAATTTTCGGGCGGAAAATCTGTTGCAACAGGGCTAGGGCTTTTGCTGGCGCTTAACTGGCAGGTGGGTTTATCAGCATTTGCGATATTTGGCGTAGTGCTGGCGCTATCTCGAATTGTTTCTTTAAGTTCAATTGTGAGCGTGGCTTCAGTCTCTGTACTGATGGTGGCTTTACATCAGCCTTTGGCCTATATTCTGCTGGGCTTAGTAGGTGGCAGCTACGTTGTGATTCGTCATCGAACCAATATCCAAAGGCTATGGGCGGGGACGGAGCCGCGATTGGGGCAGCAGCGCTCTGACGAAGCGTTAAAGCCTGAAATATAAAAAAGTCATCGGGAAATTTTTAGATAAATTCAACCTGTGAGGAAAACCTGCGCCCGTGACAGTTAACGCACCATCTACGTTCTCTCATTCTAAATTTTTCCTGCTTACCTTCGTGCAATTCAATCCTTCCACGGGGGATATTGCCATAGCTCAAACCAATACCAATCATTAAGGCTCCGTCAAATAGGCGTTGATTTTTTTGACCAGATTCTTCATTGACACTGGTTTACTGAGATAGTCGTTTGCGCCCATCGCAATGCAGCGATCGCGATCGCCAGACATCGCCATTGCAGTCAATGCAATGATCGGCGTATCGACTAACTCAGGTATTTGGCGAATGCGCTGAATGGCTTCTAATCCATCTATCTCTGGCATTTGAATATCCATTAAAATCACATCGGGGTTAGTTTGTTGAGCTAAATTGATCGCCTTGCGACCATCGTGGGCAATGACCAAGCGGTAGCCCTTCAGACTTAAATAGTCAACAAACATAGTGATATTTGCCTCATTATCTTCGGCTAGCAAAATTAATGGTGCTTGAGCGATCGTAGGTGCGATCGCCTCAGCGTTAGACGCAAGTGGAGGCTCTGGCACGATAGATGATTCACAGAATGGCGAGATTGGAAGCGTGATTGTAAAGCAACTGCCCACGCCTAATTCACTCGTTAATCTGACTTCGCCACCATGCAGTTCTACCAAGCGTTTGACGAGAGCTAAACCCAATCCCGAACCATCGTAGTTACGATTGAGGGCGCTCTCAACCTGCACAAAAGGTTGGAACAGTCTTTTAATCTGATCTGGTGCAATTCCAATACCAGTATCAATGACGCTAATCTCTAGGGTCTCACATGCGCCGCCATGTCCGATTTCATCATTATCCAGAAAGGTTATGTAATTTACCTGTAGGCTGATTTTGCCGCCGTCTGGCGTGAATTTGACGGCATTACTGAGCAAATTGATTAGAACTTGCCGAATCCGCCGCTCATCAATGTTTAAGAGGGGCAGGTTGGTGAGAATCTCTGACTTCAGCTGAATATTTTTGCTGAAGGCTTGTTGCTTAATAAAGACCAAACTTGATTGACAGAGGTATTCGACATTACAGGGTTGATACGATAGCTTAATTTGACCTGCTTCGATTTTTGCTACATCTAGAATATCGTTGATCAGTTCCAGCAAATGATTACTACTTTTCTCAATGGTTTCGAGAGATTTGAGTTGTTGATTGTTTAAGTCCCCAAAAATCTCCTCCTGAAGGATTTCTGTCATGCCTAAAATGGCGTTGAGTGGGGTGCGTAACTCATGACTCATATTGGCAAGAAACTCATCTTTGAGGCGAGTTGCTTTGATGAGTTCTTCATTAATGCGTTGCAGTTGTGCTTCCGCCTGTTTGCGATCGGTAATATCAATGTTTAAACCAATCGTTTTTTGGATCTCACCTTGGGCATTGTATTGGTTGAATGCATAGGAATCGATAAAGCGGATTGTTCCATCGGGTCGAATAATCCGAAATTCGACTCGACCTTCTTTCTCCCCTCGAAAAACAGCCTGTTGTTCATCTTGCTGAACCCCATCACGATCATCAGGATGAACACAATTGAACCAATCTGCATGTTTGCCAGAGAATTCTTCTGGAGGGATGCCATAGAGATTAAACATCCGCTCATCCCATAGCAAGCGCCCGTTGCTCATTTGCCATTCCCAAATACCAATATTGGCTCCATTGAGGGCAAATTCCAAACGATCTGATAGGTCTTGAAGCACAAGTTCGGTGTTTTTGCGATCGCTAATATCAATCACCACCCCATCCCAAATAACATCGCCATTCTGTTGGCGATCGGGCTGGGAACTAATCTGTATCCATTTCATCCGATCTTCCGATAGGCGTAAGCGCACTTCGACAAAAAAGGGTTGCATAGAGTCAGCCGAACGCTCAACAGCCCTTTGCACCATAGGAACATCGTCCCTATGAACCTTTGCCCAGAGACAGCTTATATCCTGACGCACCGCTTCAGAGGTGAGTTCATAAATCTGCTCCACTTGGGGGCTGATATAGATGAATTCATCACGACCATCCGGATGCAAAACATAGCGGTAAATCATCCCTGGTACACTTTCTGTCATGCGGCGGAATTGGGCTTGACTTTCTTGGAGAGCGAGTTCTATATTTTTGCGATCAGTTATGTCGGTCAGCGTGCCGATATAGCCTACTACATTGCCATCCTCATCGAATTCCTTCGCCACTTGGATATAACTCCACACTGTGGAGCCATCTGGACGGAGTTGTCGACCTTCGCTGCCATGAATGACCCAACTCTGAGGATTAGAATTGGCGTAGTATTCAGTCCATTCGGCAAGGTTTTGCTCACTATCGTCGGGATGCAATGATTCCATCCAACCATGCCCCAATGCTGATTCCATAGGTCGCCCACTCATCTCACTCCAGCGCTCGTTGACATAGACACAGTTGAGTGGCTCATCAAAGCGGAAAATAGCGACTGGAGCCGCAGCCGCGAGACTGGCATAGCGTCGTTCACTGGCTTTTAACGATAGCTCCAACGTTTTAAGATCGGTAATATCTGCCGCAATCCCTACAGTTCCAGCAATGTTTAGCTGATCGTCCTTGAAGGGCGTTTTGGTTGTTTCAAACCACCCCAAAGTGCCATCAGCCCGTGCGACTCGCTCCACCACTACCTTGCGTTGACCAGATTGCAACACCTCGGCATCATCGTCACGATAGGCTTGTGCTAAGTCCGCTGACCAAATATCAAAGTCTGTTTTGTCCACTAATTCTTCAGCCGCAACGCTACAGGCTTGGCTAAAGGGTTCATTGACTGCAATAAACCGACTTTGTTCATCCTTAATCCAAGCAATATGGGGAATATTGTTGATCAGGGCAGCGAGGTGACTTTGTTTCAGGCTCAGTTTTTCCTCAGTGTGTTTTTGGCTGCTAATATCACGAATAATTGTGGATAGATATTTCAGTTCACCACTATTGGATTTGTGGGCGATGATCATTTGGGAAACAGGTATTTCCTGACCCCACCCATCTAAGATCGCTGTTTCTTCTAGCCAAGCGCCATGCTGGATGGCGGCAGGAATGCCTGTATTTTGAATTAGCTCCAATGCCCAGACGGGATGTTGTGCATTAATCTGTATTCGATTGGCGAGTTCACCCTCATGTTGTTGCAATAGGCTCCGCCAAGCTTGATTGAGGTAGAGGATCGTTCCATCAGGATCGCAGGTGCCAATCAAGTCGGAAGTACTGTCGAGTATGGCTAATTGCCGTTCCCGCTCAAGCTCTGCATTTTTGCGATCGCTAATATCTTGATACGTCCCCAACACCCCAATCACCTCACCTTGCAGGTTGCGGAGAGGCAATTTGTTAGTTTCCACCCAAATGCTTTGACCATTGGCTTGTTGCTGAGTTTCCACAATACCCAGTTTGGCGGTTTGAGTCTCGATCACTGCTTGGTCGTTGGCTCGGTAAAGATCGGCTTCCGTCTCTCCCCAAGGCATTTCACGATCCGTTTTGCCAATAATCTGCTCAATTGGAAGTCCTGCATCGTCCAGAAAATTTTGGTTGCAGCCCAAATACACCGAATTGATATCTTTCCAGAACACCGAAAGGGGAAATGTATCCAGTACCGTCTGCAAAAATTGTTCCCGTTCTTGCAGTTCCTGCGTCCGCGCCTGCACTCGATTTTCCAGTTCGTAATTTAGTTGCTGCAATGCTTGTACGGCTCGATCACGCTCGATCGCAATACCTGCAATATTGGCGGCCTGAGCGATCCAGTCTAGCTCCTGAGCTTGAGGCGCTTTCTGCTCGTGATAGTAAATGCCAAACGCACCTAATAAAGTGCGATCGCTGGCAAAAATCGGTATGGACGAGCAGGCTTGTAAGCCATAGGCAAGGGCAAAGTTTTTGTAATCCTGCCACAGTGGATCATTCGCAATATCCGACACCACGACCAACTCGCGCCGAAATGCCGCAGTCCCACAGCTACCAACCCCTTCCGCGATTGGGAACTTCGCCTTTTCCACCGCCACGGCATATTCCTGCGGCAAACTGGGTGCGATCACATCACTCAATCGTCCATCTTGACAGAGTGTGATCGAACAACGAGAACCGAGCAGATGGGTTTCCATTGATAGCAGCAAATCACCCAATACATCTTTCAAGGGTTCGGCTTTGGCAATACGTTCATGAATCTTTTGTTGGCTGACTAATAGCGATACACTTTCTTGATGAATGATGGAATCTCTCAGACGTTTGAGAGACTCGTGCTGGAGTAGACCAACCAGATGATCTTGCGCGTCTACGATCGCTAAATGCGTAATTTGTGACGACTCAAAGTGGGCGATCGCAGTGTTAATATCACGCAAATTCCTCAAGTCGGATTGTGAAATTATTAGGCTAGCTGAAGTCGATCGTTGCTGCCAGAATTGCTTTAGGGTTAATTGGGCGATTGGCTGCTGTTGGGTTACTAGACGCATCACGTCTTTCTGAGTCAAGATTCCTAAAACTTTTAGCCCATCAGACACAATCACTACACAGGTTGATGACGTATTGTTCCCATCTATCTCCTTTGTATTCAGGTTACTGATCTGTTCTACGGCTGAAAGCACAGTTGCATCTGCCCTTGCAAGCAAAGGTTTTTGAACAATCGCTGCTTCCAGATTGCTTAGCATAGTGAAATTAACCCTTAAATTCAGATAGAAGTAAAAATAGAGTTTAAAGAAGATTTACATTTATATCCAGATACTAACATCTGCGCACTTTTCTCTCTGATCTCAGATTGAGGCGCATTTTTTAAACTTAGAAAGTTGAGAGATGCAATCGAGCAATATAAATGCATCAGGCTAAATATTTCAGCCTATACTAATTGGCTCTACCTGAAGCACTATAATACTGTTCGGTTAATTCTTCTTATATCTGCATTAGCCCCCGCCCTACGGGTCATTTCCCCTTAGACTTGGGGGGAAGTGGGCAAGCGCAATGTTTTTGCCTCTGATCCGAACAGTATTGAGTGTTATCAGACATAAAAAGTCAAACCGACCGTAACAAGCGCGTGAATCACGTTCTGCTGCGGTCGGTCTTGGGAGCAGTAGACTGGCGCTTGAGGTTTTCCATAAAGCATCAGTTCACCTACAGTAAGCGTTCCCAAATTTCTTGGTTTCTATATCTTGAGGTACTAGAATCTTGATTTTTGCTATGGGGCTGTTACCGTCATAGGAGGCATTCAAACCCCTGTAATAAACATCACGGACTTGGTTTGACCTAAATCACATTCAACACATTTGAGAGATGGGACATTACTAAACATCAACCGTTTAGCAAATGACAGGGTTCTCAAATGAAAAAGATTATTCTTACGCTTCTTTCTGTTGCGGCGCTGGGCACCACCTTGAGCGCCCCGTTGATGGCGAATGCGCGTGAATTTCGATTTGGAGATGGCGACCATTCCATCGGTTTTCGGGATCGGAACTCAACGTCCTACGAAGTCTTTTACCGCCGCAATCGTCGAGAGGGCTGGCAGTTCTATGGATACTATAACAGCCGATTCCAGGCAGAAAAGGCTGCATTTCGCTTACAGCTTAAGGGTTATCGTGCCTACGTTGAGCGCCGCTAATGCTTGCGGCAATTTTCGACAGTTTTAGGGAACGCCCAATGCTCACCTGAGTAAAATATAGGGCGTTCCGTCGAGGGGCTAATCGGCTGATTCAGTTATTCAAACCAGTCGTTTTGCTGACGTTCGCGGCGTAGTTGAGGTTCTGGCACAAAGGCCAACCACAGCGGAAATTGTAGTACCGATAGGCTAACTGTCTCTTCAGAGTCATCCAGCAAAATGAGCGGGATGGCGTCATCTTTAATAAGTCGATCTGCTTTTTGTGCTAACGACTCCGGCGATTCAAACAGCGCAATGCCTTGGTCGGGGCCAAAGTCAGCCCGCTCTACACCCAGGCAGTCTTGGAGTCCTCGTCGCCAGTCTCCGAGGCGTTCGGGGGCGTTGGCAAGGATGAGGGCATGGAGGCGATCGCCATACAGCTCGTTCAAAATCGAAATAACAGCCGAGGCTACCAGAATATTTTGTAGCCTTGTGCCCAAGCTCCGCACGGCTCCCCGACCGCCCAAGTTAAAGAACCATTTCGCCACGCGGTCAGCATGAATGGGTTCAAAGGTACGGCGGAGCTGCCAGGAGGGGCCGTAATAATTGGGCGTGGTGCGGTACTGCTCTAAAAGCCGTCGAATGGCTCGAGTTTCTTCTTGAAAGCTTTGGGTGGCAAACTGAGGCTGGGTAGAGGCCGCAGTGCTGGGGGCTGTGGGGATTGGCGTTGACTTTGGCGCTGATTTCGGCTCAGCACTCACTTTTGTAGAGGTAGGCGCTGCGGCTTGAGGAATTAGCTCAAGCTGTTCGGCAGCAAGCGCAACATCCTGAAGGCTGGTGACTAAGTATTCTTTAAAACCCTGAACGCGAATGGCGAGTTCTTGAGAGGCTCCGGCAAAGGTAGAGCGCATTTCGGTCTGGATGCGTTCTTGACGGCGCTCTAACTGCTCGACTGAAATTTGCAGCGTCTTTTTGCGCTCTTCAAGCTGCTGAATGTCTTCTTGGTAGAGCTGATTAATTTTGGCCTGGGTTTGCTGAAGCTGCTGCTCTAGAAGCTGACCTTTTTCCAGCTTGAGCTGCATAATCTCCTGTCGAAGGGCTTCGGGTTCGGGGGGCAAGGGCGGTAAACTGGACGATTCCATGAAGGGTTAGGGTCTGGCAGTGTTCGATTGAGAGGGCGGCTAGTACGCGGCTAGTTTTGTTCTACTTTACGAGGGCAGCGATCGCCCAAGCATTGCGCCAAGGCGGCTGGGTCAAACAGCACGGGTAGAAAGTGGATGCTGTTAACTTCACGGAAGTAAAACAAAATCGGCAACGCAGGCCAATAAATCTCCCAATGATACCAGTCTGCATAGGGAAAGGTGCGAATTTGGGTTTGACCGCGATAGATTTCTAGGTCTGTGTTGGTGAAATGTAGGCGTAGCGTAGCGGCCTGAATGCCTAAAAAGAGTGCAAATAAGAAGATAGGGATGAAAACCCAGAGCGACAGGAGGATGAGGGGGAGAGCGGCGATCGCCAGTCCAATCGGCAATCGAAAGCTCGGTTGAAGTACAACGGTTTCAGTCGTTGAGATAGTAGGCGTGAAAGTCATGGAATCTGCCCAAAATATACCTAATATCTATTGTAAACCTATAGGATTTTTCAGATAGGTTAGAAAATGATGTCTTATATACAGCAAGGGGTTGATGCGTTATTTAGGCATCCAAGCGACGATTGATTAGCCTGATTTTACTGCCATTCTTCTAGCGCCGTTACCCAGTATTGCAACAGCGCCGTCACCTGCGATCGCCGTGCTTCAAAGGTCATCGCAATCCAAATAATCAGCACACCAGGGATAAACGCCAAAATCCAAAGCGTCTGAGACTCGTGAGCCACAAATAGCCAGATCAGCCGCAGTACCTTAAACACAAAGGTGAGCGTGCCCACATAGAGAAAGGCACGGACTCGCAGCACCAACCCCAACACCACCAGAACTAGACTAAAGCCAATGGTGACAACCCCTGACCAGAAATAGGCATCGGACTCGTACAGCGCCGTTACGCCCACCAGACCCACGGCAAAGCAGCGCAGTATGTGCCGTATCTCTCGTCGGGTGGCGGATTGGAACGCGGGGTCAATTTGAGCAACAAACAAAAGCGATAGCCCCACTAAGCCCACGCTCCAGATTGGGGAAGTAAGCTGAAGCGTTTCTAATAGCTTGAGCGCTGCCCAGTTGACCGCAGGTAGGCCAATATAGCTAATGCGCGTAATTTGAGTGGCAAATGCAATCCAGCCATAAAACCCACCCACCAGTAAAAGGCTGCTGGTATTGATTTGAAAGGCACTGAGCAGCGTGACAGCGGCAGGGAGTGCGATCGCCACCTGCGTAAACGGCGACTTTGACCACCCCCAACGCGCCCACGGCAGACTGTAAATGACCAGCGCAGCGGCGCTGGCGATCGCCCCTGCCCACGGCATAACTTGACCCACGGGCAACTGGGTATAGAGACTCTGCCCTATTGCCATTAAGGCTTGGATGAGTCCGGCATAAATCCAGATGGGCTGCGATCGCCCCTGCCAGAGCGCATA
>JAGVDA010000437.1 GCA_020058975.1 Thermosynechococcus sp. WC_1
AGCGTGTCGTGATCCCCGTCTCCGTAGGTGTAGCCCTCGTTAAAGTTCAGATCTGCCAGCGCCGCCCGTTGGTGAGCAGTCATTCTGTCCCAAAACGGGATCGCGCTCATTGGTTCGTACGCTTCAGTGGCATCACGGATCAATAGCTGAAGCGCTTCATCCTCGCTGATTCTGTCACCTACTTGCCAAGGTTTGAGCGCCTTGTTACGAGTGCTGCCGAAGCCATTTGTGATGGGTTTACCATCTTTGGTGATTGGGTCAGGGTACGCCTTTAATGCAAGATCTTCTGTGAGCTTGCAAAACTCTGTCAGGATAGTGATCGCCTCATCGTCAATATTCCCCGCACTTGACAGCGTTGAAGTGGGGGCTATGCTTTTTTTGAGTAAGTGAACCCAATTGATTTGAGGTAGCCTAACCCCCAATCAACGACTAAATATTGAGGCTTAGCAGCAGCCTCAAGCCACTTAATAATTTTTGCCATGTCAGCGGCATTATATGGGCTAAGGCAGCCTGCGGAGCCTGGGGACGTGGCGCGATTCCGATCCTGATGCAAACCAAATGCACTGCGATTATTAGGGGCGCTGCGCTGCACAATGGGCACAAAATAGCGCCCAAACCCATCGGAGGAACCAGGGTCGTAGCCTAGATCACTGATAGCGCCAAAGTCATAAATTCCTTCGGGGCATGGCCTCATAGAGCCGCTGTAATCGTCGCGCGGATCTACAAACTCTTGAGCGTATGCCTGTCCAGAACAGACTGCGATTTTATCGACAGTGCGATCGCCATTCATAAGCGACAATCTTAGGATTCTCAGCCCGAAATCATCGTAAGAGTCTGTCTTCTCACACAACAGCAAAACGGTAGGGGGTGGCTGAGGTGGCGCTGGATTATTGCGGTAAAGTTTAGCTAGCTCATTTTTTTGTGGAGCGGTCAAAATTCCCTCTAGGTATTCAGCCGCTGCTACTTGCCCTGGCAAGCCTTTGTAAAACCTGTAGGTGTCTAACAGTTTGATGGTCATTAGATTGCATCCGCTGGGTTAGAAACGACTCTTTCCGAAATACTGACACTCACGCGGTCTGAATCAGTCGAAGCAGCCTTTCTAGATTGCTGCTCTATCAACTGTCCCATGCGCTCATGCATCCCATCATCCGTTGCAGATGGACGCACAATCGATTGAGTCAAAGGCTTTTCACAATCTTCTTTGCCAAATCCAGGCAGCCATGTGGGGGTATAAACTCGATCTTTTGCCGTAGCTCGATTGGCTACAGCAGCACCCCCACTTAGTAGCGAAACCATCCCCAACACTTGCACCAAAGCCGATGTCGTGTCCTCAATGTCGGCCTTCGCTTCGGGGAATTTACGGGCAAGAATGCCACTTATGTTTGGGGCGATCGCCACAATCAACCCAGCTAATGCCGACACCATTGCAGTCTGTCCGGTGCCCGTTTGAAATACCGATCTAGCCATCCCTTCCCCCTTAAGTGCGTGTTGCTTTTGCCCTTTGCAAAATTATCAGGTCACGATTCGCAACTGTGGAATCGTTGACTGACAAACTATCAGTGACAGATCAGCCGCAAGTCCTAACCCTTGCGGGCCATTAAATGCCGCCGCCGCTCCAAATCCATCGGTATTAGCTGCCGCCCCTGACCCCGCCACAGTTTTGACCGCTAGTGTGCTGAGATTGAGCTGCCTGATTTTGTTGTTAGTGTAATCAGCAATAAACAGATTCTTTCCCCCATCACTCAATATCCCAAACGGCGTATTAAACGTGGCAGCCGTCCCAACACCGTCAGCGCTGCCCGTAGACCCTACTGGGCTGCCTGCAACTTGGACACTTCCGGTGCCGTCCAGACCAGCTTTCCATATCCCATTTACAGCAACATAGTAAATACTCTTATTTATCAATGCCAGACTATATACAGATCCCCCGATCGAGGAAAGTTGAACTAGCGTATTAGTCGTGAGATTGAATCGGTAAATTCCACTACCGCCTCCCGCAAAACTGCCAAAATACAAAGAATTATTGGCAGCATTGTAAACAGGAGCGGTTGGCAAAAATGATAGCGAGTTAAGCGTTGTTACCGTAGCGGTACTAATTTCAATTCTTCGTAACTTTTGCCCTCCGTATTCAGTGACATAAAGATACGATTCTGAAGGATCAGCAACAATCCCAATCGGATAATTAAACGTTGCAGCAACCCCAACGCCATTCAACGACGATCCTACTCCTGACCCAGCGAAAACAGTAAGAACACCCGCCGCGCTAAGTTTATAGATTTTGTTATCGAATCCGCACAGATAATAATCTTTGCCTACTCTTGTGACCGCCGTTAAGCCCGCTGGTGCGGTTAACAATGTTAAAGCATCCCCGACAATCGTTCGGGTTTGACGAACCAGTGGGTACTGATCTCCCAAAGTAATCCCACGAATATATTCAGCTTTCCCCATGATAAATCTCCTTTTTTAAGTAATTGGGATATCCGAGTGAATAGCCCAATTGGGCAGCGTATCGACATCCCTTAGATTCCCCCTAGCCCCCGTTGTTGGCCCCGAATTTGCGCCACCCGTGCCCGTGAACGCATATCGGAATCTAGTTGGGGTGCCTGAGTAGTCAAACCTAAGAAGATCGTCGCTGATTTGTAAGAATCCTGTAATTGTCCCGCCTACAAGAGCAAAACCATAAGATCCAGGGTCTGTCACTGCCGTAGTATCAATAACCAACTTGCCAACAGGGTTGTACTTAACAATGATCGACCCCCCAATATTCTTGGCATATAGTGGGCGCAATGGCTCCCATTTTTTCTTTTCTAAAACGACTCTGCGATAGACTTTCTCAAAGTAAGCTGCTTGCACATCATAGTTAGCTCCTGTCAAGTGGATGCCGTCGCTTGTCGAAAGAAAATAAGTGGGCGCGACCAATATTACTTTGCCAGGGTTGTTGAGATGAGCCGCCAACTGAGCATGTGGAATCAAAGAGGTTGCTTGCCCGTAGAAAGTCCATCCTGACATTTGCATGTGCAGCATTGGGATTTCTTCGGGTTGACCTGTGACAGCCAAATAATCAGCGTTTATGTCTCTCCACCACTGGGCAATATTGCCTTCGTAATTTGTGTTCCCATTGATGTGGTCAGACTGCCCGTGATTGACTAGGATTGCCCGAACTTTGTGCGATTTTCCTTGAGCTTTGGCGATACTGTGAGCTGCAACAACATGGTTCAACCCATTTTGGTAAGCGCTAGTCGCGCCCCCTTTTCTGATTTGATCGTAATTTGATCCGCTAGCTCCATGAGAGCTGAATAAAATTTGATAATTATCCCGCGCCATCCCAAATGGGATATTTCTCAAAACGTTATTAGCGGCTTCAGTGATTTTGTTTGCAAAATAAACATGCCCTGTTTCTCTTGCCACCCCTGAAGCGTTTGACTCAACCAATGGTATAAAAGCCGTCTGTATTGCCTCAAGTGCGCCGCCAGCCGTAAAACCATTTACCAGCCCATCTGCAAAGCCAATATTAGAGTTCGGCTGAAAATTATTAATCAGCGCTCCTGATACTTCACCGATAGATAAAGATTGCCCCGCTGCCTGGACATGGTTTATATCGCTATCAAAAGCAGAAGCGGCATAGGGCTTATAAAAATCATCAACATTGAAATTCTGCCCATCGTTAAATTTGCCGCTAAGCAATCTCCCGTCTTCGCCCATGACGGCATGTGCTAAATCAAGGCTATTTTCTCCGAGATAGGTTTCAATTGTTGCTTGAGTTTCAATGCCACCGTTGGAATTGATGCCCCAGTTTAGAGATCCATCCTCATTAAAAAACCCGCGCTGAAAATAATGGTCAGGAGTGACAGGCTTTGTCAGTGAGTCTAGCTCCCAGATCTCTCCTTCTGTTGTGATTCCTTGCAACAAATTCCCGTTTGCGTCAAATACTGCCCTTTCAAGTCGCTGATCATTTTCATCTATTTGATATTCATCAGAATCATAGACAGGGACAGGGAAGTCTATTTTTTGAGTAGCCCCAAGGTTTAATTTCCCCGCAGAATCCAAAGACAAGCCATTTGCGGCGTTTCCTAGCGCTACTTTCTGCCTTGGGTCTGCACTCAGGATTACAACGTCAATTCTGTTGCTAATGTTGATGGGAGCCGATAACGTTGCCTCAGGGGTAAAATATGTCCCTCCAACGTCTCTATTTATGGTTCCCTGAACATTTGATACTGTAGCAAGGGCATTTGCCCCAATGGCTAAAAA
>JAGVDA010000344.1 GCA_020058975.1 Thermosynechococcus sp. WC_1
AGGCGTTAGTAGGATTTGACTATGGAACATAAACATTTGTATCTAACAACCTTTCAGCACAAACTTCTACTTAAGAAACTTTATGATGACGCGCTCTCTCAACTGAATCGACAGCGTATCAAAATTATGATTTTGGCAGATCAGGGTATACCCCAATCAGAGATTTGCGCTGAAGTGGGGTGCTGTGCTTCTACTGCAAGACACTGGATTCACATGGCTCGATCTGGTATGGCGCACCTCTGGGAAGATTCTCCACGCGGTCGTCCCAAGGTAGTTACAGATGGCTATCTAGAACGGCTAGGTGAATTAATGAGCCAAAGTCCACGAGATTATAAATATCCGTTTGCTCGATGGACCGCAGACTGGCTGCGAAAACACCTTGCCCAAGAGTATGACATTGAGGTGAGCCTACGCCATTTTAAGCGTCTGCTCAAACAGGTGAAAGATGCCAAAGCTTTTAAGGATTCTATCAATCAACCAGACGTTGCACTGCTTCAAAATAATCGGACAGATCAGGAGCATAAAACAACCGATTTAAGCCGTAATAACAGCCTTAGAATTGCTGATCTAACAATTGAGGGCAAGCAGTATAAAAAAACCTCAACTTCATTGACTCATATAGAAAAGAACTCAAACCACTATGGTAATCTCAACGCCTGAATCTCTCAGAGTTCAAGATCTAAATCAAGTTCTTGGCTATGAACTTACGCCGTCAGAATGGAACACCTATAAAGCTCAAATCCAGTTTGTAACGCCCAAAGTTGGAAAGTTTTGGGATAGCCGAGACGCAAAGTCAGGGCTATATATTATCCTTGCTGGCAAAGTTCGTTTACTCGGCAATAAGGATGAGTTGGTTTCTACGTTGACGATAGGTGAAACCTTTGGAGAATTAACATTTCTAGGCAACCGCTCTTTTGCGCCCTACTGTATGCGTGCAGGGATGGGGGTTGAACTATGCTTTTTACCGGCTCAACTTCTAGATGCTTTGATGCAGCAGCACAGCGGTATTCAGAGCCATCTACTGAAATCAGCTCAGGCTCGAAATCTTCTACTACGGGAGACTTCTGTTGAATCTGTCCAGATTTTGCCTAGGTCCCCACAGGCGATATCTCAGCCTTTGCCCCAATCTCAGCCCACCCAAACCAGTCGCTCTTATTTCCCTAAGCCAATGCAGCAGGCGCAGCACCTGTGGCACCGAGCTACACAACGCTACCCATTTTTTGCTCAGCAAAGCGCCTCAGATTGCGGTGCCGCTTGTTTAGTCATGGTGGCAAGATATTGGGGAAAACGCTTTAGCGTTAACAGGCTACGAGAAATTGCCAACGTAGATCGCAATGGTGCTTCGCTGCTGGGGCTATCCACAGCAGCAGAAACCCTTGGGTTTACGACAAAGCCCGTCAAAACCACGCTCCAACAGCTCGCCAAACAGCAGCTACCGGCGATCGCCCATTGGGAAGGCAAACACTACATCGTCGTCTACCGCATCACGCAAAAGCATGTGATAGTAGCAGACCCTGGCCTTGGTCAACGTAGTCTTAGCCACTCAGCCTTTGAAGCAGGCTGGACAGGCTATACCCTGCTATTAACACCGTCGGTATTTTTCAAAGACACCAAAGAAGACAAGACCACATTTTGGCACTTTGTCGATCTCCTGAAACCTCATCAGCTCGTGATGTTTGAGGTACTGATTGCCTCAATTTGCATTCAGCTTTTTGGACTAGTCACACCATTATTTACGCAGCTTCTGCTAGACCGCGTGGTGGTTCAAGGCTCAGACTTAACCTTGACGGCAGTGGGTCTAGGGCTATTGCTGTTTAGCGTATTTCGCGTGGCGATTATTGGGCTGCGCCAGTATCTCATCGACCACACCGCCAACCGCCTAGACCTCGCCCTCATCATTGGGTTTATCCGCCATACCTTCTGGCTCCCACTCAAGTTTTTTGAATCTCGCTATGTCGGCGATCTCGTCTCCCGCGTGCAGGAAAATCGAAAAATCCAGCGATTTTTGTCGGGGGAAGCCCTGACGATTTTGCTAGATCTCTTTACGGTGTTCATCTATGTGGGCTTAATGTTTTGGTATAGCTGGCGATTGGCACTACTCGTGCTGCTGGTGATTCCGCCCTTTTTCTTATTGGCACTGTTTGCAACGCCGTTTTTACAGCGTATTTCTAGAGAAATCTTTAGCGCGATCGCCCAAGAAAGCAGCTACCTCATTGAGTCATTGACGGGCATCCGCACCATCAAGGCATCTGCGGTTGAGCAAAGCGTGCGCTGGCGCTGGGAAGAATTTTTCAGCCGTTCCATTCAAAAGACCTTTATGGGTCAGGTGATTAGCAATCGGCTACAAATTTTTAGCAATGGCATCGAGGCGATCGCCACCACCACTCTGCTTTGGTACGGCGCAAACCTGGTGATTCAACAAGAACTCACCATCGGTCAGCTTGTTGCTATTAACATGCTGCTGGGCAACATTATTCGGCCGTTTCAGCGGCTAACGGTCTTATGGAATCAGCTCCAAGAAGTGCTGATTGCCGTTGAGCGCATTAATGATGTTTTAGAAGCCGAACCGGAAGAAGATTTGGGCATTCAGGCCAGACAAACGCTCCCGCGCATTGACGGGGATATCTGCTTTCAAAACGTGACCTTTCGGTATCAGTCTGAAAGCGATATGAACGTTTTACAAAATCTCAGTTTTGAGATCAGGCCAGGACAAATGGCGGCATTAGTGGGGCGCAGCGGATCGGGGAAAACCACGCTCTCTAAACTCTTGTTGGGGCTATATCCCCCCACAGAAGGGCAGATTTTGGTAGATGGGCATGATGTCACCAGTCTTTCGCTGAGGTCGTTGCGCCAGCAGGTGGGTGTGGTGGATCAAGACACGTTTTTGTTTGGCGGCACGATCCGTGAAAATATCAGCCTCAGACATCCAGAGTCTTCACTAGAAGAGATTCTAGAAGCGTCTCGATTGGCGGGTGCTGATGAATTTATTAAGCGATTGCCCATGGGGTATGAATCTCAAATTGGCGAGGGCGGCGGACTGCTTTCGGGTGGGCAGCGACAGCGATTGGCGATCGCCCGTGCCCTCTTGGGCAACCCCCGTCTGCTGATTCTAGATGAAGCTACCAGCCACCTAGATACAGAATCAGAGCAAATCATTCAGCAAAACCTAAGCCAAATTTTGCGCGGACGCACCACTCTCGTCATTGCCCATCGGCTATCTACCATTCGTAACGCGGATCTGATTCTGGTCTTAGATCGCGGTGTGTTGATTGAGAGTGGCAACCACGAAACCCTGATAGAAAAACAGGGCTTTTACTACTACTTAACCCAAAAACAGTTTGGGAACGAACTCTAGACCCATTGATGAGAAGTGATTTATGAGCGAGTCCATGAGTTATTCATCTGACGCTATTATTCAGGTGCCTACAGATACTTCAGTCTCTACAAATGTTCCCTGCGCTTCTGCTGCTGTGCCTGTGGCTCAAGCACCACAGACAACTGCCTTGGAGAAAATCGCAGCGTCTGAGCAGGAGTGGTCGCCCTATGCCGAAGATCAAATCAATGCGCTCCCGCAGGTATGGACGAGGGGACTGCTTTATTTTTTGATTGCTTTTGCGGCGATCGCCTTACCTTGGGCAATGCTCTCTCAAGTAGACGAAACGGGGGTTGCCAGAGGACGAATAGAGCCAAAAGGCGCAACTCAACGTCTAGATTCACCCACTGCGGGGACGGTTGAAACCGTTCGGGTTCAGGAAGGACAGACGGTTAAAAAGGGGCAGGTTTTAGTGGAGTTAGAGTCTGATGTACTGCGAACAGAACTTCAGCAGGCTCAAGCGAAGTTGGTAGGCCAAACCAGTCAGCTTAATCAGCTTGAGATTTTGAAAACCCAGGTAATAAGCACGCTGAGTGTACAGGCACAGCAAAATCAGGCGCAAGCATCGGAGAAATTATCTCAGGTGGGGCAAGCGCGCCAGTCTTTATCGGCGAGTCAGGCGAATGCCCCTGTGCAGGAAGCTGAACGGTTGGCGCAAGTGGAGCAGGCGCAAGCAAGGCTGAATGCGGCTCAAACCGATTTGATCCGTGCAGAAGGTCGATATCAAAAAGAGCTGGGGGAGATTAAGCGGTATCAAACGCTGGTTGCTGCGGGGGTGGAGCCTGCGGTAAGGCTCGTTGAGCTGGAGCGTTCTGCGGATGAAAGCCGTCGGCTCCGTGACCAAGCGACTGCGGAAATTCAGCAGGGTCAAAAAAACCTGCTCGAAAGACAAAAGGGCTATCAAGGGCTGAGGCAAACGCTTCAGGCAGAACAAGCACAGGCGAATTTAAGGCTACAAGAGCAGCAGGGTGGACAGGCCACGCTCTCGAAGGCTGGCGAACTGGCGTTGCTTAAAAATCAGGAGCAGCTTAAGCAGCTAGAGTCTCAATCTAATACCCTCCAGTCAGATATTAAGCAAAGCCAAAGCCAGCTTCAGGCGCTGAATCTACAGCTTGAGCAGCGTGTTGTAAGGTCGCCCATTACAGGCACTATTTTTGAACTCCCGATCAAAAAAGCAAAATCTTTTTTGCAAGCAGGACAGCTCATTGCTCAAATTGCGCCTCAAAACGTGCCGCTGATTGTGAAGGCGCAGGTGCCGAGTTCTAACAGCGGTTTTTTGAAGGTGGGGCAACCTGTGAAGCTTAAGTTTGATGCGTATCCGTTCCAAGATTACGGCGTGGTTTCGGGGCGGCTGCAATGGCTATCGCCAGATTCTAAGGTGGTGCAGGTTAATGGTGCCCAGTCTGAGGTATTTGATTTAGAGGTGACGCTCGATCAACCTTTTATTCAAACCCCAACCAAAAAGATATTGCTTACGCCTGGGCAAGCTGCCACGGCTGAAGTGATTGTACGTCAGCGTCGCGTTATCGACTTTCTGATAGACCCATTCAAAAAGCTTCAAGAAGGCGGGCTACGGCTATAAGTCTCCAATAGTTCCTTGTTCGATTGACTTTGATAACTTGTTTAAGGATGCTGATATGACTGAAAGACTCACAATTTCTGCTGAAGACGTGTTGCAACAGGTGAAGCTATCGGGGCAATTGGGTGCAGTTAAAGAGGCGATCGCCTTGCGCCATCTCATTCAAGCAACCGCCGCCCAACAAGGCATTGAAGTGACACCAGAAGAAATCCAGACTTCTGCCGACGAATTCCGCAAAGTCAACAATCTTGAGCGAACTGAAGAGACGTTGGCATGGCTACAGCAGCGAGAACTAGGGGTTGAAGATTTTGAAGCCATGATTCATCTTTCAGTGCTTCAGTCTAAGTTAGCAAAGCACTTATTTGCAGACCAGGTAGACGCTTATTTTGCCGCGCATCAGTTGGACTATATGGCAGTGGCTATCTATGAAGTGGTCTTAGAAGATGAAGATGTCGCATTAGAGCTATTTTATAGTCTTAAGGAAGGAGAAACCACGTTTTTTGAGGTTGCTCAGCAGTATATTCAAGATACAGAACTGCGTCGGAAAGGGGCTTATCGCGGCATCTTAAAAAGAGCAGATCTGAATGCAGAGGTATCTAGTGCTGTATTTGCTAGCGCTCCACCGCAGCTTTTAAAGCCTATCTTAACTGCCAATGGAATTTATCTTGTTTACGTTAATGAGATTCTTCAACCTGAGTTGAACAAAGAAATACGAAGTGAGATTATTTCTTCTTTATTTTTTGAGTGGTCAAAACAAAAGTTAAAGAATAGATAAAAATGAAAAATATAACAATTAATTAATTGTTATATTTTTCATTTTTCCGAGAAATTTAGTATTAATCTGTCGAAGTAATAAAGGTTGTATCTACCCTATAATAACCGGCCAATTTGACAATACTGGAAATAGCTTTGGTGGTTTAAGTCCAATAAAAACAATAGTTGTTTCTTCTCCACTACCCAATATTTTTCTCTGC
>JAGVDA010000309.1 GCA_020058975.1 Thermosynechococcus sp. WC_1
AAGGTAAAAGGGTTCCAGTTAAAACGATCAGCCGTCTCCTTCTAGTTTTGACGATTTCTCCATAACTCGCAACACTCAGCCCCAAAGCCCGACCTGGAAACGACCCATTGCGAATTATCTGGGCTTTTATGCACTGCCTCTACTATCTAAATTTATTCAGTCCTAGGCGATCGCTAATAAAAAATAGGAGAAATACTAAGCAGTCAACCAGCTAAACAATTCCCCCACCGTTAGGTTCAAATTCTGAGCAAACGTCGGCACCGGAATCTGGCTGTCTGCGGCTTCAAACACGGCGATTGTATGGTCGGCGAAATAAACAAATACGAGGTGTTCTTCAGGATCAATCAGCCAGCCCATCTCAGTGCCATAGGCGAGGCAGTGGAGAATATTTAGCACCACCTTCGTTTGGCTTTGGGCTGGCGATAGAATTTCGATAGCCCAGTCCGGCGCAAGTTCAAACACATTTGCAACTTGACCATCAGGATCCCTCGGGATTCGTTCCCATCGGAACACCGCTAGGTCAGGAACAATTGATCGCCCCCCAAAGGTACAGCGTAATTCTGGATAAGCCCGCGCAATGAGAAGAGGCTTGAGCGCAGTATTAACAACTGCGCCCAGATCGCTTTGAATGGTGCTGTGTTTTCCTTGAGGCATTGGCTTTTGAACAATTTGACCCGCTATGAATTCGCTGGCAGGTTTAGTTTCAGGCAGTGCCAGAAAAGCTTCGAGGGTGAGGGGTTTGAGAGGCGTTTGAACCATTTTTTCCCCTTCTCGTAGGGATTGGTGTGCTCATCATAGACTAGCAAAGATTCAAAATTGCTTCTATTCACTTCGCACCAATCATCTGAGAATCTTTACTGAGGCGATCGCTGCTCGATGCTCATTGCGCTGTGTGCTCCTGTTAGATCAATTTCAAGGCGCACCCGATTGGCAATCAGATGGGGGATCTTTGCCTTCCCTTCACCAGCGGAAAAAGAAACAATCCCCGCTTGTTCAAACTTCTTAAGAGTCCGTGACAAATTTGATTCCTTTCGCTTAGTCATCAAAGCGAGTTGCTTGAGAGACGTGGGTTGTTGTTGTCCAATGGCCTGTAACACCGCAATATTCTCTTGTGAAAGCAACTTGACCATTGCTTCGGCTGAGATCTCAGAGGACATAGACTGAATCGCTGTTTCAGAACTGTCGAACCATTGTTTAGGCACGTCTTGTCCTGCAATTGGCTCCTGAACCACTTGCTTTGTCCAGGCCATGAATTCGTGAATCGTTCCGGTTTTATAAGTCATTTGGAATTCTCTTCTCATTCATCACACGTTTGACCTCGCTCCAAAAATCCTCCAGCAATTGAGCGCTGGTCGTAAATTGATAAGGTCTGCCAGGATCCGTCTCGGTACGGTGCCAATGATCGAAAGCTTTAGGCTTTTGAACGTGCTTTCCGCCTTGGTGCTCAACTCCATGGGCATTATCAAACTTGACATAAGGTTTTCCGCCTAACTTTGAGCGGAAGACGAGGGCATAGTTGATTCCATGCGGTCTTTCAGAGGTTTTATCAGTTTGCTGCACCGTAAATTCAACGACATATCCTGCTGCCGCTTCATATGCAAGCCCCATCCAGCCCTAACAGCAACTCTAAATCGTAATCTTGCTTCATTTGTTGAAGTTATCATATGATGATAACTTATTAAACTCTAAAGCGATCAGAGCTTGCGCCCCAGCCCCAAATCTCAAGGCTGTTTCGACAAAATTTTTGGTGTCACTTATCCACTAAATCAGATTTCAAGAGGCACTATTGCTTGAACTTGACTCGAAATTGGCGCTTACTTTTAGCGACGGTCATGGAATTCAATACGACTGCCTCGTAGGCTGACATCGTAACTCAGCAAAAAGTCTTGGCCTAGTAGACCCATCTCCATATCTGACCCTGCGATCGCAACTGGAACCTGAGTCTTCGTCAGCCCCCCGACCGTCACCGCATTGAGGTACACAATGGGCATCTTCGTTAATCCATTGGCGGTCTTAAAGGTTGCATAATCAACAATTTGGGAAGATCCAATCCCAAGCGCTTGCGCCATGGGACGAGTAATGGTTGTGATGCTGGCACCTGAATCAACCATCATTTCAAAGGTTCTACGTTGGTTAAACACCACATCAATCACCGGAACGCCCCCACTGCGTCGCTTAATGGCAACCAACCCTTGAGGCTGCGAAGTAGATATAGGCTGAGAGGGGCGTGCAATGGTATCACGCGAAAGCTGCTCAAGCTTGGTACGGTATTGCTTGAGCTGATTGGCTTGCCCTGGTGCCAGCGGAATAAGGCGATCAACAATCTGTAATGCTTGAGGCCAATTATTTTGGGCGACGGCAGCTTCAAGCTGTTGCTGAAGCTGTGTCGCGCTAAGCTGACCAACGGCAGGCAGTGTGGTGGCGATCGCCCCTAGACTGAGTAGCCCAACCCAAACCTGCCTATGCTTAAACAGCCTGCTCAGTAAACTTTGTGCCTGTTCTGGCTGGCTTTTACCTATCACGCCCAAAACTCCTGTACAACAATGTCATTCGCTTAATATCTTGAACCCTAGCGTACCCACTTTAGAGGACGATAGGATCTATTCGCTTCAGCCGCTGCTGCTCTCAACTGGTGGAACTCTAGCCGTGATGAATGCTGTCAAAATCCTTTCTCAAGTTCCGCGTTGTTTGCTCAGGCGAAATCAACTGCTGAGCCTTCTATTGGTTGCCTTGCTTTGCAGCGGCTGCCAGTTGATGAATCGAAATGTTTCCGTTGCCGACAACATTCATTTAGCTCTGGGGAACCCCAGCCATGCGGCAGCACTTCCGGCAGACCGCTACCATCTTTTTCAGAGATCTCAGTACGTGCTGCTTTATGATCGCACCACCAGTACCCCCGCTTGGGCAAGCTGGCAGCTTAATGCATCTTGGCTAGGGAATCTAAGTCGGCCTGAATTTACTCCAGACCCAGAGATGCCCACGGGCTGGTTTACCGTTACCCCCCGCAGCTACACGGGCAGCGGGTTTGATCGCGGTCATATTGTGCCCGCAGCCGATCGCAACCGCACCCCCGAAGATTCTGCCGCCGTGTTTTACATGAGCAACATTGCACCCCAAGCGCCCGACAACAACCGTGGCCCTTGGGAACAACTCGAGAGCTACTGCCGCACTTTAGTCAGGTCTGGCAAAGAGCTTTACATTATTGCAGGACCAACGGGGCAAGGCGGAGTGGGGAGTTTAGGAGGGAAAGATGCGATCGCCAACAACAAAATCACCGTCCCTGCCGCCTTCTGGAAAATTGTGGTGGTCAATAACCGGCCCGGCCTAGGGTTAGCCGGAGTGACCCAAAACACGCGGGTGATTGTGGTTTTAATACCCAACCAGCAGGGCATTAAAGAAGAGAATTGGCAAACATTCCGCACCACCATCCGAGAGCTAGAACAGCGCACGGGCTACGATTTTTTGTCAAACGTGCCGTCAGCGGTGCAGAATGCCCTAGAGACTGGGGCTAATGTGCCTTTCTGAGACAATGCTCAAAGTTAAAGGTAGAGGCAACCGCCCTAGTCCTCTTTCAACTTTAGAGCGCAACACTTTACAATTAAGAGTGTTGCTTTAAGCAGAAACAAGGGTTCTCCATCCGGCGAGAACCTAATTCTTGAACTGCCTATGACGACAAAGGCAATTCTGATTCCCTTTGAGCCTTACTCAAAGACCGTCCGGCTTGTCGCGCCCAACTAGAGAATAGACATGAAAGACCTCACCCTTTATCGAAACATTGGTATCTTTGCCCACGTAGATGCTGGCAAAACAACAACAACCGAACGAATCCTAAAGCTAACCGGAAAAATCCACAAAATCGGTGAGGTGCATGAAGGTGCGGCAACGACGGATTTCATGGAGCAGGAGCAGGAGCGCGGTATCACCATTCAGTCCGCTGCCACAACGTGTTTCTGGAAAGACCACCAGCTCAACATTATTGACACTCCTGGGCACGTTGACTTCACCATTGAAGTGTATCGCTCCCTGAAAGTGCTAGACGGCGGCATTGGCGTATTCTGCGCCTCCGGTGGTGTGGAGCCACAGTCTGAAACCAACTGGCGCTACGCCAACGATTCTGAAGTTGCGCGAATTATCTATGTCAACAAGCTAGACCGTACCGGAGCCGACTTTTTCCGCGTCGTCAAGCAGGTTGAAGATATTTTGGCGGCAAAACCCATGGTGATGGTACTGCCCATTGGCGTTGAAGAAAATCTGAAGGGCATGGTCGATCTGCTCACCCGCAAAGCCTGGGTGTGGGATAACTCTGGCGACCCCCTCAACTACACCATCGAAGAAGTGCCCGCAGACATGGTGGAGCAGGTCGAACTTTACCGCGAAAAGCTGATTGAGCTAGCGGTAGAGCAAGACGATGCGCTAATGGAAAAATACCTTGAAGGCGAAGAGTTGTCGATTGAAGATATTAAGCGATGCGTCCGTAAAGGCACCCGCGACCTAGCCTTCTTCCCCACTTACTGCGGTTCTTCCTTCAAAAATAAGGGTGTGCAGTTGGTGCTAGATGCGGTGGTAGACTACCTCCCCAACCCCACGGAAGTCAAACCTCAGCCAGAGGTTGATTTAGATGGTGAAGAAACCGGAACGTTTGCGATTGTAGACCCCAACAGACCCCTACGGGCTTTGGCGTTTAAGATCATGGACGATCGCTTTGGTGCCCTCACCTTTACCCGTCTATACTCTGGCACCCTGTCTAAGGGCGATACCATTCTCAATACCTTTACGGGTAAATCTGAGCGAGTCAGCCGCTTGGTCGAAATGCACGCCAACTCCCGTGAAGAAATTGAGTCGGCTCAAGCAGGGGACATTATCGCCATTGTGGGCATGAAGAATGTCCGGACGGGTCACACCCTCTGTGACCCAAAAAATCCCGCAACCCTGGAACCAATGGTCTTCCCTGACCCTGTGATCTCAATTTCTGTGAAGCCCAAAACCAAGGGCGGCGACGAAAAAATGGGATTAGCCCTCAGTAAGATGGTTCAAGAAGACCCGTCTTTCCACGTCATGACTGACGAAGAGAGTGGCGAAACCATCATTAAAGGGATGGGTGAGCTGCACTTAGATATTAAGGTGGACATTCTACGTCGAACCCATGGCGTTGATGTAGAAGTGGGTGAACCTCAAGTGGCCTACCGCGAATCTGTGACCAAGCGCATTGAAGATAGCTATACCCACAAGAAACAGTCGGGTGGTTCCGGTCAATTTGGTCGCATCGACTACATTATTGAGCCTGGGGAAACCGGAAGCGGTTTTGAGTTTATTTCTAAGGTGTCGGGCGGTACGGTGCCACGGGAGTATTGGCCTGCGGTTGAGAAGGGCTTTAAGTCCAGCATTGTGAAGGGCGTTTTGGCAGGGTTTCCCTGTGTTGACCTGAAGTTTACGCTCACCGATGGCGCATTCCACGCCGTTGACTCTTCGGCGATCGCCTTTGAAATTGCGGCAATGGCGGGCTACCGTCAGACCATCCCCAAGGCTGGCCCCCAAATTCTAGAGCCAATCATGAATGTGGACGTGTTTACGCCCGACGACTACATGGGTGATGTCATCGGTGACTTAAACCGTCGTCGTGGCATGATCAAGTCTCAAGAAACAGGCCCCATGGGTGCGCGCATTAAAGCCGATGTGCCCCTCAGCGAAATGTTTGGCTACATTGGCGACCTGCGTACCATGACCTCTGGTCGTGGTCAGTTCTCGATGGTGTTTGGTCACTATGCGCCCTGCCCCAGCAATGTGGCAGAAGAAGTGATCAAAGAAGCCAAAGAACGACAAGAAGCAAAGTAGTTTATACCGTGGTGTAAACAAACTGTAGCGTCACCCATTCTTCAATATCGAATGCCCACAGCCCTTGGTCTTTAATGCCAAGGGCTGTGGTTTTAGGTAGGCTTAACTGATGCAAATCGGCAAAGATGGCTTGGGCGATCGCCAAGGGTTGTACCACGGCTGCAAATCCAGGCGACATAGAGGGCAGAGACTTCATCCCGCTCATCTGAGCTGCTAAAGTCTGCACCAACGGCTGACGTGTACCCAGAACAAAGATTTTATTTAGCCCTGCTGTTCCGCTGGCTTTCCAGGCTTGAGTCGTAACGGGCAACAGTACAGAACCCCCAGGCTGAACCACAATGGGCTTAAGCACGGGTTTGCGATCCTCCGCTGGGCTGCTGCTGTTGAGCGCGTAGCTGGCAAAGGCTGAAGCGCCGCTACTGAACTCTACTAAAAGCAAATAAATCGCAACAGAATCCCAGTTGCTAATGCGGTATTGAATGAGCGTCCCGCTAGGGATAGAAAACACCTTGCTGGTCTTATCCGCCTTGGGTGCGGCGGGTTCAGTTGCCTCGCCCGAAGGCAAGGGGAGAACAACGCCCATGCTTTGTCGGCGCATCAGCGGTTGAGGGGTTTCTGTGACCTGCTCTAGCGTGGCGCTGATTCGCAGTGCAGCAGCAGAATGATTGAGGCTCATCTCTAAAAGCTTCATTGCCAGCAATGTATCTAGCGTTGGCTCAAGGCGCTCAATGGCGCGTTTCACGACTTCCCCGCGATCGCCAACGGTATTAGAAATCACTGCGCCGCCGAGATTGGCAAGGCCGTAGCTCTGGGTTGGAGGCGTACTCAGAGACAGCATTAAGGGCGTAATGCTAGAAATTTTGACTGCGGCTAAGTCAGGCATGGGCACCCGAAGCTGAGTAAAAATATAGTCTGCGGGCTGTTTACTGCCAACGATGCGTAAGCTGCTCCGTTTGGATACAACGCTGCTTGCATCGACTCGCTCAATGCGACTGAGGTTAGAACCCAGCGCTAGACGGAGCGAAATGGCACGCGGCAACACTCTGATGGCTTCTTCTAAGAACAGCCCTTCTTGCAGTAAAGGCCCTGAGAGATGCTGGGCGATCGCCGTTTTGCCCTGGCGCGATCGAAGCTGCACCCATGTGGGCGTAGGCGCATCTAGCCAAGGGATTGCCTGAGCGTCACGACTTAATGCGCGAAAACAGCTTTGGAGACTATATTGCTCCAGCAGCATATCCGGTAAGCCGCCAAGCCAGAGTTTGCCAAGTTTGCCGCGTCTGTCTACAAGGCTCACGATGCCCACGGCTGGCATAGATAAAAAAGATGTAGACCAGGTCAACATGCCTTGGCTGTTTTGCCCCTTTGCGGTCGGCTGCTGAGCGCTAGCGCCAACCTGTGTTGCAATCTGGTCAGAAAGTTTTCCAACCTGAATCGTAATGCTAGAGGCAGGCGTATTTGCCCAAAGCTGTTGCGCAATTGTACTGGTCAATAATCCGGCAGAAAATCTATCGTAGTCTCGCTCTAGCGCCGTGGTTTGTTTTGCCGATGCCGCCGCCAACACCAGCCCAGGCAACTGACCTGATTGGCGCTGAACCTGTACCTGATCGCGGGTGAGTTGGGTTTGCCCTAACAGCCGATTTTGAACCATCAGCTCTGCCCCCAACAGTGCAGGAATATCCCAAGTAGGGAGCGATCGCTCTCTTATGCTTTGGCAGCGGAGCGTATTGGTAGGCAAGATGCCACAGTCTAAAAGCGTTGTGACTTGATCGGTGGGGAGCGATCGCAGCAGTAAAAACAGCGTATCTTCGTATATGGCATTCAGGATAGGTACCCCGTTCGGGTCTAGCAATCCGGCATCGTAGGCCACCAGAGCCTGCTGATCGCCGTAGGACTGTTCGCCCTGCTCTAGCAAAGATTTAGTGCGCACCAGACACCCATAGCCGCTGAAGTGAAAGACCACAATATCGCCAGGACGGGCTTGGTCGCTGAGATGCGCTATAAAAGCCGCTTCAATACTGCTGCGGGTGGCTTCTGCATCAACCAGGGTGAGAATATCTTGGGGGCTAAAGCCAAAACGATGGGTCAGCAGTTCTCGCTGAAGCTCTACATCGGTCAGGCTACCTTGGAGGGCGGCAGCGCGATTTAAGTTTGGGTATTGATTGATGCCCACCAGCAGCGCCAGTTTACGGGCAGTGGGTTGGGCTAGCGCGGCTTGGTAGCGCTGGGCAAAAGATAGATCTCCCAAGCATAAACCAGCGCTGAGCAGACCCATCCGCTGAAGCAAGTTTCGTCGCGTCGTCATGGTGCATTGCTAACGTTAAATAGGGCAAAGCAATAAGGTCACTTTACTGCTCCGACACAAATTCACAAAAAAACGCCTTAGCGATGCTTCATAATCTCGAAGCGGCTAAGGCGTTTTTGTTAGATATCAGCAGAAAAAGGACTGTCGTCGCTTAATCTTCAGCGTCGTCCTCTTCAGGTTCAGCCGCAGCTTCTTCTTTAGCTGCTGCCGCTTCGCTAGCAGCCTGCTGAGCCGCAGCCATCTGCTCACGGTATTTTGCTGCCATTGCCTCAGCTTGGTCATAAACCACCTGAGGGTTTTTGACCATATCACCAGGTTCTGGCTCTAGCTGCTTGGTCGAGAGCGAGATCCGTCCGCGCTCTGCATCAAGGTCAATAATCATGACCTTGACTTCATCGTTCACGTTAAAGACGCTGTGGGGCGTATCAATGTGATCGTGAGAAATTTCAGAGATGTGTAGCAGACCGCTTACGCCGCCGATGTCAATAAATGCGCCGTAGGGCTTGATGCCGCGCACTGCGCCGATGACCACTTCGCCCACTTCTAGACGGTTCATCTTACGCTCAACCAGCGCCCGACGATGGCTGAGAACCAGACGGTTGCGTTCTTCGTCCACTTCTAAAAACTTGAGGGGCAGTTCTTCGCCAATCAGCTCTTCTTTAGCAGCACGGGTGCTGATGTGAGAGCCAGGGATAAAGCCCCGTAGCCCTTCAATGCGTACCAAGGCACCACCACGGTTGGTGGCAAAAACGGCAGAGCGTACCGTTGCATCTTCGGTCTGGAGCTGACGCACCCGCTCCCAAGCGCGCATGTACTCAATGCGACGGATGGAGAGGGTAAGCTGACCGTCTTCGTTTTCATCGGCAAGAATGAAAAACTCACGGGTTTCATTAGAGTTTAAGACTTCTTCAGGGTTGTCGATGCGGTTGATCGACATTTCCTGGATGGGGATATAAGCTGCGGTCTTTGCGCCAATATCAATCAGTGCGCCTCTTGGCTCGATGCTAAACACTGTCCCTGCTACGGTATCGCCAGGGTTAAAGTGGTAGTCGTATTGGTCGAGTAAGGCTGCAAAATCTTCGTGTGTAAAGCCAACGTTTGGCGCGTCTGTTTTCTGATTGACCATGCTTAGTATTTCCTAGTAATCCTCCGTAGTGGTGACGTCTCGCGGTGATGTTAAGTAAACATCTGAGTGTAGGGAGTGCCCAATGAAGTCAGCCCACAGTGGAATAAAGCTGAATTCACCCTAGCCAAATTTAGCGCTAGATCTATCATTCTATCTTAGAATGATGCGTTTTGCGTAAGGGTTTTGGGCGATCGCAGCAAAGATACCCAGCGATTAAAATCGCGGCGACAATAACAAAACCCGCCTGCGTGGGTTGAAGTATCTTCTTCGTCCGCGCAGGCGGACATTGTTCTTGTAGGCGCGGTTTCAACCGCTAGCAAAAATTGGGCGTTATTTAATTCAAGATAATGAGGCTGGCGATCTCTTTGTTGGGGCTATTGTCTACATTATTGAATTGAACGATAAACGAGTTTCAGAATGGCAATTAAGAAAACTGAACTTTATAGTTCTTTGTGGGCAAGCTGCGATGAGCTACGCGGCGGCATGGATGCCTCTCAGTACAAAGATTATGTTCTGACGCTGCTGTTTATGAAGTATGTCTCTGATAAATATGCAGGGGATCCTCATGGGATGATTTTGGTGCCAATCGGCGGATCTTTTAAGGACATGGTGGCGCTGAAGGGCGATAAAGAGATTGGCGACAAAATTAACAAAATTATTGGGACGCTGGCTGAAGAGAATGTTTTAAAGGGCGTGATTGATGTTGCGGATTTTAATGATGAGGACAAGCTAGGCAAGGGTAAAGAGATGGTCGATCGCCTCTCTAACCTGGTGGCGATTTTCGATGGCATTGACCTGAGCGCAAACCGAGCAGAGGGTGATGACCTACTGGGGGATGCCTACGAATACCTGATGCGCCACTTTGCTACGGAGTCAGGGAAGAGTAAGGGACAGTTTTATACTCCGGCTGAGGTGTCGCGGATTTTGGCGAAGGTGGTGGGCATTACGCCTGAAACTAGCCAAGACCAGACGGTCTATGACCCGACCTGCGGTTCCGGTTCGCTACTGCTGAAGGTGGCAGATGAAGCGCCGCGTGGGTTATCAATTTTTGGGCAAGAGATGGACAGCTCCACTGCTGCGCTCGCTCGTATGAATATGATTCTGCATGACCACCCCACCGCAGAAATGTGGAAAGACAATACGCTCTCAGAACCCTACTGGAAGAATAGCGATGGCAGTCTGAAGACGTTTGACTTTGCGGTGGCTAATCCGCCGTTTTCCTATAAGTCTTGGAGCAATGGGGTCAGCATTACGGACGACCCTTTTGATCGGTTTGAGTATGGCACTCCGCCGGATAAAAACGGCGACTATGCTTTTTTGCTTCATATTCTGAAGTCGCTCAAGAGTAAGGGTAAGGGTGCTGTGATTTTGCCCCACGGGGTGCTGTTTCGCGGCAATGCAGAGGCTCGGATTCGGGAAAATTTACTGCGTCAGGGCTACATCAAGGGCATTATTGGCCTGCCTGCAAATTTGTTTTACGGGACGGGTATTCCGGCCTGCATTATTGTGATTGACAAGGAAGGTGCAGCCCAGCGAGAGAGCTTATTTATGGTTGATGCTAGCAAGGGCTTTATGAAGGATGGCAATAAAAACCGTCTGAGGAGCCAAGACATTCACAAGATTGTGGATGTCTTTACGCGGCAGATTGAGTTGTCCCGCTATAGTCGCATGGTGTCTTTGGCGGAAATTCAAGGGAATGACCATAACCTGAATATCCCGCGCTATATCGACTCTAGTGAACCGGAAGACCTACATGATCTCAATGCTCATCTGAATGGCGGTATCCCCAATGCAGATATTGACGCTCTAGAGGATTTCTGGAAGGTATTGCCCCAGTTACGAGGCACCTTATTTGCGACGGGTGGGCGTGAGGGCTATAGCCACGGGTTAGTTGAGGCGAGTTTGGTGAAGGCGACGATTCTCAACCATCCAGAATTTACGGCGTTTGCACAGAAGTCGCTGGCGTTCTATACGGACTGGTGTAGGTACTTTGAGGAGGGGCTGAAGGGGATTGCCATTGGTGACAAGCCCAAGGCGCTGATTGCAAAACTATCTGAGGATTTGCTGGCGCGGTTTGCTAAGGCGGATTTGCTGGATAAGTACGACATTTACCAGTTGTTGATGGACTACTGGGCTGAGACGATGCAGGACGATGTTTACGTGCTGGTACAGGATGGCTGGGCGGCGGGGAATGTGCTGCGGGAGTTAGTGGCGAAGAAGGGTGAGAAGCTAAAGGAAGCGCCGGATCTGGTGATTGATAGGCAGAAATATAAGGCTGATTTGATTCCGCCTGGGCTGATTGTGGCGCGGTATTTTGCGGATGAGCAGGCTGAGGTTGATCGGCTTATGGCTGAGCTGGATACGGTCAGTCAGGAGCTAGAGGCGTTGATTGAGGAACACAGCGGGGAGGAGGGTCTACTGATGGATGCCCAAACCGATGCAGGGAAGGTGAGCAAGGCCACTGTTGCAGCTCGGCTGAAGGCGATTAAGGGCGATGCCAGTGCTAAAGATGAACGGACGGTGCTGAAACAGTGCCTGGAGTTATTTGAGCAAGAGACGACGGCAAAGAAGGCGGTGAAGGATGCTCAAACGGCGCTGGATGAGGCTGTGTTTGCTCTGTATCCGATATTGAGTGAGGACGAAATTAAGGTGCTGGTGGTGGATGACAAGTGGCAGGCGACTTTGAAGGGGGCGATCGCAGCAGAGATTGAGCGGGTGACGCAGCAGTTAGCGAATCGGGTGAAGACGCTGGAGGAGCGGTATGCGGAGCCGTTGCCGCATTTGATACTGGAGGTTGAGACGCTATCGAGCAAGGTGGATGAGAATTTGAAGCGGATGGGGTTGGTATGGAATTAGAGCTGCGTACTGAAAATCAGCAAAGGAGGCACCCACAATGATACCCGTTGAATTACGAGAAAAAGGTTATCAGGTTTTAGTAGATCATTTAGGACAGGTGGCGGCTATTCGATTTTTGCAGCAAGCGGGTTGGGGGCACGGCGACTATACGCAGGACAGAAGAGAGAGGTTAGATTCTGTGACGAGGGAAGAGGTTTGGCGGGATTTACGGGAAATTAGAGCGGGAAAGACAAAGAAATGAATGGTAGTAGCCCAGCGATTGAAATCGCGGCTACAAAAACGATGTCCGCCTGCGCGGACTTATATTCTGGATTTAACCTGCGGAGGCAGGTTTTGTTCCTGTAGCCGTGATTTCAATCGCTAGGTTCCTTCCGAAATGAATCTTTTATTCTAATTCGTCCAACATATTTGAAGCGCATGGGGTTGGTATGGCAATAGAACTTTCAATTTGTGCGGCAGTGTCGCACAAATTCGGACGGATCAGCTTTGATTATTCAGTGGGGCAAATAGCTTCTGCCCCATTGAGTCGATGGCATTCAATAATCGAGAGGATGGAGTAATCATGGGCATTATCGAACCATCGCCCGATCTCGCTTATCAGGATTTCCTGCGAGGGGCCAAGGCTTTGATTAGGCAACAGCGCGCTAAGTTATCCCAATCGCTTGACTTTGATGCTGCGGGGTTGACCCCTATTATTAATGAGTATCGCCAGAAGCTCAGGCTCATCAAGCATATCCAGAATTCTGTGCTTCAGTTAAATTGTGGTTTTTGCTTGATGGGCAGACAATATCAGCTCACGCTGGGTGAGAATGAGTATTTTCTGGATCTGCTGTTTTACCATCGGTTTTTGAAGTGTCTGGTGGCGATCGAGCTAAAAACCGGACGCTTTAGACCTGAGTATGCAGGCAAGATGGATTTTTATCTGGAGGTGCTAAATGACAGGGAACGCGCCCCAGATGATAATCCTTCGATCGGCATTATTCTCTGTGCCGAGAAGGATCGACTGGAGGTTGAGTTTAGTTTGAAGTCAACGGCGAACCCGATTGGGGTGGCGACGTATCAGCTTCATCCGCAGGTACCGGAAGAGTATCAGGGGATGTTGCCGACGAATGAGGATTGGCAGCGATTGCTAGCGTCGGCTTTACCGGAGGAGGATGAGAATGAGTAGCACTCAAGTGCCAGAAGGATATAAGCAGACTGAGGTTGGGGTGATTCCTAAAGATTGGAATTGCGTTGAAACTGGAACCGTAATCAGCTTTTTTGGAGGGAAAGGATTTAGTAGCAGATTTGAAACCAATGATGGTATCAGATGGTTAAAGATTGCTAATGTAGGAGTCGAAAAAATTAGATGGGACGATACTACCTATTTGCCACAGAAGTTTCAATACGAGTTTAAAGACTACTTGCTACAAACCAATGATGTAGTAATGGCTTTGACTCGCCCTATTATTGGTAACAAATTAAAGATCGCTAAATTATCAAGAAAAGATACTCCAGCACTGCTTAATCAAAGAGTTGCAAAGATAGTTTCTAAAGGGAACAGTTACGCTACATATAATTACTACTTGGTGCAACGCTTAGATTTTGTTGCAGCAATGAATTTAGCAATGGCAGGGACTGACCCACCAAATATTGGAAATGCTGCACTAGAGAAAATTCTTATTCCAATACCACAGTCCCCCAAAGAACAACGCGCGATCGCCCAAGCCCTATCGGACGTAGATGCCCTAATCGCCTCACTAGATAAGCTCATCGCCAAGCAGCGCCAGCTTAAAACCGCCGCTATGCAGCAGCTTCTTACGGGTAAAATACGATTGCCTGGGTTTGGCGAGGGGAAGGGCTATAAGCACACTGAGGTTGGGGTGATTCCTGAAGATTGGGGTGTTACTCTTCTTGGAGATTTTACTGACAAAGTAGGAAGCGGTATTACGCCCAAAGGTGGTTCGCGGGTTTATAAGGATCTTGGAAGACCCTTCGTAAGAAGTCAAAATGTGGGGTGGGGTTCTCTAAAATTGGATGATCTTGCTTATATTGATGAAGGAACTCATCAATCTTTTTTGGCTTCAGAAATAAAAGTCAATGATGTTTTATTAAATATTACGGGTGCATCTATTGGTCGATGCTGTCTAGCAAACAAAGAAATTATTGGGGGCAATGTAAATCAGCACGTATGTGTTATTCGGACAAATAAGAGTCAACTTAATCCAAATTTTCTTGGTCTTGTTTTACTGTCAGAAGATGGGCAAAAGCAAATTGATAGCTTTCAAGCTGGTGGAAATAGAGAAGGATTGAATTTTGGACAAATTCGTTCTTTCAAAATTAGGAAGCCTAGAAAAATTGAAGAACAACGTGCAATTGCCACCGTTCTCTCTGATATGGATACTGCGATCGCCGCCTTAGAAACCCGCCGCGCTAAAACCCAAGCCATCAAACAAGGCATGATGCAAGAACTCCTGACAGGGAGAACGCGGCTGGTATGAGTCAAATTTACAGAATTTATCTTGATGCCTGCTGTTTGAATCGTCCATTTGATGACCAGACTCAGCCCCGCATTGCATTAGAGACTCAGGCAATCCTTACTATCTTGAGCCAATGTGAATCAGGGCAGTGGAAACTCATGACCAGTGCCGCCTTAGATGAAGAGCTTGACCAAACCCCTGATTTGGAAAGACTGAAGAATGTAAAGGCTGTTCTTGCGATCGCTAAAATCAAAGTGGTCAGCAGCTCATTTATAGAAGAGCGATCGGCAGAACTCCAAAAACTAGGATTCACGGGCTTCGATGCCACCCACCTCGCCAGCGCCGAACGCGGCAAGGCCGATATATTTTTGTCTACCGATGGCAGACTGATTAGAAAAGCTCAAAGAAATATCAAAATCATAAACGTCGCAGTGAATAACCCTGTGAGTTGGCTGATGGAATCCACACAAACTGAGGAAAATGACAATGACTAAAACTCAGCAAGAACTTGTGAGACAAGGGTACCAAGCATTAGTTGATACCTTAGGAGTCGTCGATACAATCCGGTTTATTCAACACTTTAGTCCTGGTCAAGGCGACTATACAAAGGAACGTCATGAATGGCTAGACCAAATCTCACTAGAAGACATTTTCCCTTCGATGCAACAGCGTCGAGAGGATGATCTCAATCAATACGACGAAATTATTGAGTAAGGCATGATGCAAAAACTCCTCACCGGAAAGACGCGGCTAGTATGAGCGATCGCCCCACCTGCTGGATTATTGCAGGCCCCAACGGAGCAGGTAAAACCACCTTCGCCTTACAGTATTTACCCCAAGTAGCCAACTGCCGTTGTTTTGTTAATGCCGATGCGATCGCCGCAGGTTTATCGCCGCTTGCCCCCGAAACCGCCCTCCTTGCAGCCAGCCGTCTCTTCCTTAAGGAAATTGAGAAGTATGTTTGCGATCATCAGAGCTTCGCCTTTGAAACGACCCTTTCAGGACGCAGCTACCTCAAACTGATTCATCGACTCCAAACAGACGGCTGGCAAGTAAAACTTATCTATCTAGCCCTACCAAACGTGACAATGTCTAAAATGCGCGTAGCAGAGCGAGTCCTTCACGGAGGCCATAACATTCCTCAGCAAGACATCGAACGCCGATTCCCCCGTAGCTTGCAAAATCTCCTGACTGAATTTAGCTTTGTTGTAGATAGCGCTCGCTGCTATATGAACACCAGCGCAACCTCTGAACTAATCTTTGTCCAACAGAAAGACAATCGCACAGTCATGAATCAAGCCTTATTTAATGAACTCATTCAGCAGGCAAAATTATGAAGCAATTTTCTCAAGAAACTCAAGAAATATTAGAAACCCTTCAAAAGGTTGCCGCTGAAACATTAGATCGTAAGCGCCGACTCGGACACTATGCAGTTGTTTGGCAAGATGGTAGACCCGTGGCGATCGGTGAGGATGCACCGGATCATTTAAAGCCCTAGCGATTTCAATCGCGGCTACAAGAACAATGTCCGCCTACGCGGACTTAAGAATGGGCGAGGTTTTGGTAGAATGAGGCGAAATTTTACGCAGCTTTATGTGCATCTAGTTTGGGCCACTTGGGATCGATTGCCCCTCATTACGCCCAACATCAAAGAGCAGATTTATAACGTAATTTCCTATGAGTGCAAACAATTGGGATGTAGTGTGGTGACAATTGGTGGAATTGAAGATCATGTCCATCTTTTGACAGGATTTCCAGCAAATGTGGCAATCTCCGAATTAGTCAAACAAATCAAAGGCAGTTCATCTCATTGTGTGACGAATCAAATTCAACCCAATGAATTTTTCAAATGGCAGGGTGGCTATGCGGCATTTAGCGTCAATCATCAGAATTTAGGTGCGATCGCCACGTACATCCAAAACCAAACCACCCACCATCAACAACAAACCCTAATCCCAAATTGGGAAATCCCCACCCACACCCTCTCTTAACCTGCGCAGGCAGGTTTGGTTCCTGTAGCCGCGATTTCAATCGCTAGGATACTTCTAGAATATTCTCAACTCCATCCAAGGACAATCCCTGTGAGTACAGTCGGACAAATCGAGCGGATCACTCAAAATCGAGTCGTCAAACTGTTTCAAACCCAACTGGGGTATCGTTACCTCGGCAACTGGGAAACCCGCGACAACAACCGCAACATCGAAACCGAAATTCTGAGCCAATGGCTAAGACGACAGGGCATCAACGACATTCTCATCAACAAAACCCTCCGAGAACTCGACCAAGCCGCAGCCCTCAGTGAAGGCAAAAATCTTTACGACGCCAACAAAGCCATCTATCGCCTGTTGCGCTACGGCGTAAAAGTTAAAGAAGGAGCCGGACACCAAAACCAAACCATCTGGCTCATCGACTGGCATCATCCCGAAAAAAATGACTTTGCCCTTGCTGAAGAAGTCACCGTCCAAGGCGAAAACAAAAAGCGACCCGACATCGTTCTCTACATCAACGGCATCGCCCTCGGCATCCTAGAACTCAAACGCTCCAGCGTCTCCATTGGTGAAGGCATCCGTCAAAACCTCGACAATCAAAAGAAAACCTTCATCCGTCCCTTCTTCAGCACCCTGCAACTGGTCATGGCAGGCAACGACACCCAAGGGCTGCGCTACGGCACCATCGAAACCACAGAGAAATACTATCTGCAATGGAAAGAGGCCACTGATGCCCCCTACGATAGCCCTCTCGACCATCACCTTAGCCTCCTGTGCAACAAAACCCGCTTCTTAGAGTTCATCCACGACTTCATCGTCTTCGATGCAGGCATTAAAAAGACCTGTCGCCATAACCAATACTTCGGCATTCGCGCCGCCCAGCAATACATCCGCCGCAGCGAATGCGGCATCATCTGGCACACCCAAGGTTCTGGCAAAAGCCTAACAATGGTGTGGCTTGCCAAATGGATTCGTGAAAACGTGACCGATTCCCGCGTTCTCCTCATCACCGACCGCACCGAACTCGACGAGCAAATCGAAAAAGTCTTCAAAGGCGTAGACGAAGACATCTACCGCACCAAAAGCGGAGCCGATTTAATCGCCACCCTCGATCAACCCCTACCCTGGCTAATCTGCTCTCTGGTTCATAAGTTTAGCGGCAGCAACAGCGACAACATAGACCAATTCATCCAAGACCTCCAGACCCAACGCCCCAAAAGCTTTGCACCCAAAGGCAATCTGTTTGTCTTCGTAGACGAATGCCATCGTACCCAGTCCGGTAAACTGCACAGCGCCATGAAAGGCATTTTGCCCAATGCCGTGTTTATTGGCTTCACAGGCACCCCGCACCTCAAAAAAGATAAACAAAAAAGCATCGAAATCTTCGGCAGCTACATCCACACCTACAAATTTGACGAAGCCGTCGCCGATGGCGTTGTATTAGACCTGCGCTATGAAGCCCGTGACATCGACCAGCATCTTACCTCTGAAGCCAGAGTAGACCAATGGTTTGAGTCCAAGACCCGTGGCCTGTCTAACCTCGCCAAAACCCAGCTCAAGCAGAAATGGGGCACCATGCAAAAAGTGCTTTCCAGTCAGTCCCGCCTAGAGCAAATTGTCAAAGACATTCTGCTAGACATGGCAAGAAAGCCCCGCCTCATGGATGGGCGCGGCAACGCCATGCTCGTCTGCACCAGCATCTATCAAGCCTGCAAAGTCTATGAGCTGTTTAACCGCACCGACCTCGTCGGAAAGTGCGCCATCATCACCAGCTACAAACCCTCCCCCGCCGACATCAAAGGCGAAGAAAGCGGTGAAGGCTTAACCGAACGCCTAAACCAGTACGCTATCTACCGCAAAATGCTGGCAGACTACTTCAACGAACCCGAAGACAAAGCCATGAATCGGGCAGAAGAGTTTGAAACCAAAGTCAAAGAGCGATTCATCAAAGAACCCGGTCAGATGCGCCTGTTAATTGTGGTAGATAAGCTGCTCACGGGCTTCGATGCGCCATCTGCCACCTACCTTTACATCGACAAAACCATGCGCGATCACGGCCTATTCCAAGCCATTTGTCGCGTCAATCGACTGGATGGCGAAGACAAAGAATATGGCTACATCGTGGACTACAAAGACCTGTTCCGTCGTTTAGAGGGTGCCCTGACCGACTACACCAGTGGTGCCCTTGATGGATACGATGCGGCTGACGTTGCAGGGTTACTGGGCGATCGCCTTGAAAAAGCAGCAGAACGCCTCGACGAAACCCTAGAAACCGTCAGGGCACTGTGCGAACCTGTATCTCTACCGCGCGATACCCAAGACTATCGGCACTACTTTTGCGCTGAAGACACCGCCGATAAGACTGCCCTTGCCACTAATGAACCTAAACGAGTAGCTTTGTATGAGGCGGTTGCCGCGTTACTTCGCGCCTACGCCAACCTCGCCAACGAAATGCCAGAAGCAGGCTACAGCACCCAAGAAATTGCCGAAATCCAAGCCGAGGTAGAGCATTACACCAAGGTGCGCCAAGAGGTAAAGGTTGCCAGTGGCGATTTCCTTGATATGAAACAGTTTGAACCCGCGATGAGGCATCTGCTCGATAGCTATATTCGTGCGGACGAAAGTGAAAAAATCTCTGAATTTGAAGAGTTGGGTCTACTTGAGCTGATTGTTAGACGGGGAGCAGATGCAATCAATAGCCTACCCAGCGACATCAAAAATGACCCTGCCGCCGTTGCCGAAACCATTGAGAACAACATCCGCCGTACCATCATCGACGAAAACCCCGTTAACCCCCGATACTACGAGCAAATGTCGGAACTGCTTGATGCCCTGATTCAGCAGCGCCGAGAGAATGCGATCAATTATCAAGAATATCTAGAGAAAATCAAACGGCTCTCACAACAGGTCATACGTCCAGAAATAGCGAAGTCAGCTTATCCGCCTTCCCTCAATACTGCTGCCAAGCGATCGCTCTACGACAACCTAAATCAAGACGAAGACCTTGCCCTGCGGATCGACAGTGCAGTACGCCACACCAAAAAAGAAGGCTGGGTGGGCAACCGCCTTAAAGAGCGAGAAGTGACCAAAGTGGTTCGTGAAGCAGCAGCAGGGTATAACGTGAACTTAGACGACGTGATCAATCTGGTCAAGAACCAACATGAGTATCAGTAACCTCGTCAAAGATCAAAACATTATCGTCAGCGGCATCTCTGTACAGGTAATTCGCAAACCCATCAAGAACCTGCACTTGAGCGTATGTCCGCCACAGGGGCATGTGCGCGTTTCGGGACCGCTACACGTTACGGATGACACCGTGCGTCTAGCCGTCATTTCTCGGCTCAAATGGATTAAACAGCAGCAGTGCAGCTTTAAAAACCAAACCCGTCAATCCGCCCGCGAAATGGTCACAGGCGAAAGCCATTACGTCTTTGGTAAACGCTATCGCCTAGAAGTGATCGAGCGTCGAGGCCGTCACGAAGTTGTGATCAAAAACAGCAGCACCCTTCAGCTATTCGTAAACCCTGGAACATCTGCATTACATCGAGCCTTAGTTCTCAACCAATGGTATCGACAGCAGCTTAAAGCCAGAATTCCCGACCTTCTCAGTCGATGGGAACCCATCATTGGCAAGCAAGCATCAGACTGGGGCATCAAAAAAATGAAAACTAAGTGGGGAAGCTGCAATATTGCCCAAAGTCGAATCTGGCTAAACTTAGAACTTGCCAAAAAGCCTGTGGATTGCCTGGAGTACGTTTTGGTACATGAACTGGTTCATTTGCTAGAGCGAAACCACGGAGAGCAGTTCAAGGCGTACATGAATCAATTTTTGCCCAGATGGCAGCAATACCGCAACACCCTCAGAAATGAACCCTTAAAAGACGAAAACTGGGTAAATTAGCCTTATTTTTCTAGCAATTGTTTAGGTTGGAGAGATCCACGAAATAATCGGAGCAGAAGATGGCGCTGCCGCCACCCTGCTCAGCGACCGCCAAGATCTACCCCGTCTGTAAGCTATTCAGCTCTTCTACAAAATCTGTAATGCCCTGAAACTGCCGATAAACCGATGCAAAGCGCACATAGGCAACCTCACTCAACTGCTTCAGCGACTGCAAAACCGCTTCGCCCACTTCTGTACTGGTCACTTCGCGCACCGCACGTTGCTGAAGCTCTGCCTCAATGTCATCTACCAGTGCCTCTAGCCGAACAGGCGTTAAACCTGTTTTGCCGCAGGCCGTCATCACTCCTCGCAAAAGCTTAGACCGATCAAAAGACTCGCGCTGTCCATCTCGTTTGATGACGGTAATCGGCACAAATTCGATGCGCTCATAGGTTGTAAAGCGGCGGCTGCAATCTAAGCACTCTCGACGACGGCGAATACTGTGCCCAGATTCGGCCGAGCGAGACTCTAAAACGCGGCTATCGGTATGCTGACAAAAGGGACACTGCATCATTCATCCGCCAGAGAAAAAAGCCCAAGGGAGCCACCTGGTGATGTTCGCAACATGCAAATGTAGTTTCTCCCCCTTGTTTAAGGGTACCGCAATGCCACTTAAAACTAACGCGATCGCAGATGGGCTAAAGCTATCGTGGCTTCTGCAATTCAGGAATCGTAGGACGGTAGCTAACGTAAAGCACCAGCAGCCCAAATAAAACCGTCCCCACTAAATATTTTAAAGATGAAGGGACGACCGGAGAGGGTGAGAAAAACCCTTCAATGATGCCTGCAATAAATAACATGGGCACCACACCAAACATGAGCTGAATGGCTTTACCCCCAAGCTGTTTAAGCCGATCTCTACGCCGATATTGCCCAGGAAACACGATCGCCCTTGCCAATAGCAGCCCCGCCCCACCAGAAATAAAAATGGCGGGTAGTTCCAGCGCGCCATGGGGCAACACAAACGCCCAGAAGGGATAGGCGAGATGATATTTGCCGACAAGGGTGGCGATCGCCCCAATGCTCAGCCCATTATTCCAAAGAATAAACGTCGTCCAAGTACCTGCCAACATGCCGCCTGCAAAGGCAGAAATAGTGACGCTAATGTTATTGCGCATGATGGCAGAAGAGGCCATTGGCTC
>JAGVDA010000229.1 GCA_020058975.1 Thermosynechococcus sp. WC_1
CAAATGGCTCAAGAGACGGGCAAGAAGCCGGCGGTTTTGTATGCCGTAGCCCTCAAAAAACAAACCCATCTGCTGCTCGTCTTGCCCAGCACCTCAACCTTGGGGCAAACAAATGCGCCAAGAATTGTTGCTTCCTTGCGGCTCTCTCCCGCCATCATGGCGCAGGCGCAGATTGCCCCCCCTGTCATTCGAGAAGTGTTGCCTGAAGTCTCCCGTGATGACGTGATAGACGCTGCCAAGGAGTTTCGCCAACGCATCAGCGACCCCACGAAGCTAGACGAAACCAAGTATCTCAAGACTTCTCAGCAGCTTTACCGTTGGATCGTGGCACCCCTAGAACCACAGCTCAGAGCGCAGGGCATTGATACCCTCCTGTTTTCAATGGATGACGGCCTGCGCAGTATCCCGATTGCGGCACTCAATAATGGCAGTCAGTTTTTAGTTGAAAAATACAGCAGTGCGCTAATTCCAAGCTTTGGGCTGACCAATACCAATCGATCGCTGGCGCTGAAACAGCAGCCCATGCTGGCAATGGGGATTGCCAAAAGCACAGAGGGGTTAGCGGCACTGCCTGCGGTGCCTGTCGAAATTGCGTCCATTACGGGGCAATTTTGGTCAGGCACTAGCCGAAACACCTTAGACGAAGATTCCACACTCTCTAATCTCAAGGCAATGTACCTTCAGCAGCGCTTTGGCATCTTACACTTGGCGACCCATGCCGTTTTTAACTCAGGGCAGGTCAATAACTCCTATATTCAGCTTTGGAACAACCGACTCACCCTTTCTCAGATCCGTAAGGTTGCAGACGAACTCCAGTGGAAAGCGGCGCTCCCGCCCCTTCAGCTTTTGGTGCTAAGCGCTTGCCAAACGGCGTTGGGCAACAAAGAAGCAGAACTGGGCTTTGCGGGGACTGCCATTAATGCAGGTGTACCCTCGGCGATCGCCAGCCTGTGGTCTGTAGATGATGAAGGGACGGTAGGACTCATGACTGGATTGTATGGCGCACTGCAAAGTGCCCCTACAAAGGCCGATGCCCTCCGGCAGGCTCAACTACGAATGCTGCAAGGAGAAGTCAACGTTCGCAATGGGCAAATCTCGGCACCGAATCAAGCCCCCATTGCGCTGCCCACCGCTGCCAATATGGGGCAAAATTCGCCCTTAACCCACCCTTATTTTTGGTCTGGCTATACGTTGGTGGGCAATTGGAATTAGCTCAAACGATAGGCTGACCCAAAAAATATATTTCTTAGACCACAACAGGGCATCCTTAAAAGTAAGAACTTTACCCCGAGAGTAAAGCCAATTTAGCGTCTCTATTTTGTCGCTAAATTAGCATTCTCAGAAAAATAAGACCTAAAACGGTTGACTTTTGGGTAAGTTCCTATTTACTGTCTGGAGCAGTTTGGTCTTTTTTGAGTCGGGATGTACACCTCTTTTGCCTACGGTTTACGCATACAGTCAGAGCTGCCGCTTTTGCAGCCTGTCTTAGATTCTGAACGCCCAGATATTGTGGTTCGCTTTGGCTCACTCCATCAGGTTGCAGCGGAGACTGACCTAAACAATCAAATCTTGATTGAACTGCCGCTCAACGTAAAGCTACTCATTCGCAACGGTTGTGAGGTGGTCATAGATGCACCCTTAGAAACGGATCGGGTAGCACTGAGAGCCTATGTTTTGGGCACTGCCATGGCGTTTGTACTGCGGCAGCGGGGGCTAATGGTGCTGCATGCAAGCTGTGTGGCGCGTGAGGATGTGGCGGACTCTGGGGACGGAGCGATCGCCTTTCTGGGCGGCAGTGGTTGGGGCAAGTCTACCCTGGCCTCGGCCTTTCACCAGCAGGGCTATCGGCTAATTACCGATGACGTCATGGCGCTGCGTTTAGAGACTGGCAGCCCTCAAGTGGTGCCGAGTTACCCTGAAGTGAAGCTGTTGCCCGATGCGATGACGGCAGTGGGTACCCAGACAGACACTATGCCAATGCTACATTCTCTCAGCCATAAACAAATTCAACGGCTAGAAACTCGGTTTGCCCAAACGCCAGTCCCCTTAAAGCATCTCTTTGTGCTGCAAGCAGGGGACTTTAACCAGATTCAGCCTTTATCGCGTACCCAGGCATTTCCAGAGCTGATCCAGCATTCGCGCGCTACTAAAATGCTCTATGACCAGACCTGTCGGGTACAGCATTTTCATCAGTGCAGCCGTTTAGCCAAAGAAATTCCTATGGCCTATCTGCAAAGACCGCGATCACTAGAACAGCTCCCTCAACTTATTGCGTTTATCGAAGCCCACTTAAAAACCCTAAATGCTGGCTGTGCAGGTTTTGTGTAGAAGTTTGACAGCCTGTCGTTTGACGGCATTGATTGTGCTGCCCCCAATGAACTTAACCTTTTTCTAGTGCGCTGGCGTTAAGTTGGGTTCGTTGTTTCCTTGGAGAAATGTTATGGTTCGATTCAATCATTTTTATAATCTTCTGGTTTGGATTTTTTTAAGCTCAACAATGACTCCGGCCTTTGCCCACAACATTAAAGTTTCTGGAGATGTCGCTGCAACATTCCACATCGAACCCAATCACAATCCAAAAGCAGGGGAGTCTGCACAAGCATGGTTTGCGCTCACCCATCCAGGAGGTAGCATCATCCCGTTAGCGCAGTGCGATTGTAAATTAGCGGTTCATGCCACACCTCACAAAGAAGGAGAGAATCCCCTTTTAGAACCAGCGCTAAAGTCTATTTCTACAGAACGGTATCAAGGCATTCCTGGCGCTGATATCATTTTTCCCAAACCTGGCGAGTATGAGCTGGAGTTGAGTGGCAAACCTAAGGCAGGGGCTAAATTTAAAGCTTTTGAGCTTAGCTATACCGTTATGGCGACTGCTGGAGGAGCATCTACAACAGCCAACCCTCTTACAAAAATGAATCAGAACCATAGCGAAGCTCCACCCTCTGCAAAAAAGATCTCTCTCGCAAGCAAGCCCACGGCACAATGGCCGATGCCTGTAATGATTGGAGGCGCAATTCTCGCGATCGGAACCTTAGGATTGATGCTTCAACGATTGAGAGCAAAACGGACGTAACAGGAAACGGTCGAGGGTAATGAGCAAATCTAAAGTCTGTGAAACCTGCACTCAGTATTCAACTTTCCTCCTCACCCTAGATTTATTACTATGACCTATCGCTGCTACACACTGCCCTTTGAGAAAGATGCGCTGCTCCACTACGGGCAGCAGCTAGGGCTAGCAACGGTAGAGCAGTCATTGCACTATGTAGCAGAGGCGATCGCCCTTCATCCCCTCTGGCAAGAAGTTCCTCAGTGCCTTGGCATTGTCCGCACAACGCCTACTCCCGTTTTGGCAATTTTAGGCACATTTTCTGCCAAGGCGTTAGGACAAATTAGCCTACAGGCTCCATTTCTAAATCAAGCCTGTAGGCGACTGCGGTATGTCACCTATGCCGAAGCAACAAAGACCTGTGAGCAGTTGGCTGACCAGTTGAAAACTACGTTTGGGTTAAAAGCCCTACGAGAATTCCAGTTCTATGGCGTTCCGAGGGGTGGGCTGATTGTGTTAGGCATGTTGTCTTACATGCTAGGTCTATGTGCCGAGCAGCTAAATGCATCTGAATCCGGTGCGCCTGTCGTTGTTGTGGATGACTGCGCCCTTAGCGGCTCTCGGTTTTATCGGGTGCTTCAGCAATATCCTCAGCAAGAATTAGTGTTTGCTACCCTTTATAGTCATCTAGATTTGAGGAGGGCGATCGCCTCCCGTGAAACCAACGTCATCCAATGCCTCAGCGGTCAAGACCTCTATGACCACGGCCCTGAAACAATGGGGGCGAACTACACAACCTGGCAAACCCAAAACCAAGCGCGTCTGGCAGGACATCGGTATTGGCTAGGGCTACCAGACTATATCTGCTTCCCCTGGAACGAACCGGATCATCTCTTATGGAACCCCTCGGCAGCAACGCTAGAGCAAAGCTGGCATATTCTACCGCCTAAAGTCTGCCTCAAAAACCGGCCGTCTAGCGGCACGACGACTTTATCTATTCAGGTACAGCCTACTGTACAGAAATGGCTTCAGCCAACGGAACACACTGCGTTTGGAGAACTCAACGGTCAAGTGTTGATTGGACATCTGCCGACAGGGGAAACCTTTGGATTGTCTGGTAAAGCAGCGGAGTTTTGGCGGGTGATTTTGCAGGTGGAGGGGTTGGAAGGGGCGATCGCCCAGCTATCTCAGCAATACCCTGGCGACAATCTGCGATCGGAACTTACCCATCTAATTGAGCAGCTTGTGCAGCAACAGATTTTGCAGCCCTCCGTTTTGCAACCCCCAGGGCGAAACTAGAATTTGCTAAAATTGCAGCTACATCTTGCCCCAGGGGCGATGTCAATCGCGGAGGTTTCTGACCATGATGCAAACTGCACCCACGCCTCTCACGTTGCTAACGATGGAGGACTATCTTCTCTATGACGATGGCACTGACACATGCTACGAACTGGTGAACGGAGAATTGGTAGAGATGCCTGTAGAGAGCCAGGGTAATATCAGTATTGCCAAGTATTTGCTGTTTGAATTGGCAAAATATGTGCCGATTGCATGGGTTGCATTGGGTACAGAAATTGAAGTAACTGGACGACGAGCAACCAGTCGATTGCCAGATTTAATGGTGCATTCACAAGAGTCTCATGCTGCGCTAATGGGTGCTAAACGAGCCATTATTTTACGAGATATGCCGCCGCCAAACTTAGTGATTGAAGTCGTATCACCTGGTACAGAAAATCGAGACAGGGACTATCGCTATAAACATACAGAATACGCCGCACGGGGTATTACAGAGTATTGGATTATTGACCCAGAAATGCAGCAGATGACGATATGTCTCTGGGTGAATGGGCAGTATGAAGATACGATTTATTCTGGCGATACCACTATTGCGTCAACTGTGATTCCTGGTTTTGGACTTAGTGCTGCTCAGATTTTGGCTTTTAGCTTAAATTAGTGTCTGACCAGATTTTTACGTCTCTCTATCGACAGGTCACTGAAAATTCTAAGATTTTCTATGATGATGTAGAGAAGGACACGCCTTCGTAGATATTAGCGACGGACATTTCTGTATTAATGGAGGCAAGAGTTATCACATCGTCGATAGATTCATAAGCACGATAAATCCAGAGTCCCCCGTCAGATTTGGTGTAGTGCTGAATTTCTAGTTCGTACTGGTTAATCAACAGATATTCTTGCAAGTCGGGAATAGAGCGGTAATACTTAAACTTATTGCCCAAGTCATATTCTTCTGTAGACTTAGACAACACTTCAATAATTAAGCGTGGGTTAATCAGAGTGTCGGTACGATTCTCATAAGGAATAGGTTGATTTTGCACAACCATTACATCAGGATAGGTGAATTTTCGATATTTGGGAATCCATACCCGAACATCACTGGAGTACAGTCGATAGCCTTTACTTCGTAAGGTTATCTTGACGTTACAGATGTTGGTGATGATTTCGTTATGGGTAAAGGAGCCTCCAGCCATAGGGATAATTTCGCCATCATAATATTCGCTTTTAAATTCGGATTGGTCTTCTAGAGCCAAATATTCAGCGGGGGTGCATTGCTTTTTGACTTCTGTGGCTTGCATGGCGCTTAAGGTACAGATTTTTGGTGCGCAGCTTAGCTATCGCATTTTCCCTATGATAGGCGAAATGATTTTGCAGATAGCAAAACCGCTATTTTCCCTGAGCTACAAACTGCGGAAACATGGACAGGGAAATTCGCCCCCGCAGCTTGTGCAAGGCTTATTTCTAGATTCAAGGTGGATGCGAAAGGCTAAAACAGCGCAACCCTCTACAATAGAAGTTAGTTCATCCGCAACGGCAAGCATTAAGGCATGGTTACTGAGGCTCCTGTCAAAACCAAATACGAAGCCGTCATTGGGCTAGAAACCCACTGTCAGCTCAGCACGGCTACCAAAATTTTCTGCAACTGCTCTACAGAGTTTGGGGTACAGCCCAACCACAACGTCTGCCCCGTCTGTATGGGAATGCCCGGTGTGCTGCCCGTCCTCAACGAAACGGTCTTAGAATATGCCGTCAAAGCGGGTACGGCGCTCAACTGCAAAATTGCCGAATACAGTAAATTTGATCGCAAGCAGTATTTTTACCCTGACCTGCCCAAAAACTATCAGGTTTCTCAGTTTGACCTGCCCATTGCCGAACACGGCTGGCTCGAAATTGAACTCATCGACGACCAAGG
>JAGVDA010000244.1 GCA_020058975.1 Thermosynechococcus sp. WC_1
GCGATCGCCGCGAGCCTTTCGCAAAATTCAACGGGTTCGGCCTCGGGCATAAAGCGATGGATCGGCACCAGCCCAATGCGATCAAGCATCAGCGGCAAAAGCTGATTCTGACTTAGCACAGTAGCCAAAACAGACTCCTGCCCATCGGCTACAGGCCACTCAAACGCATTAGCCCAATGGCGATCGCCGCTTTCTAAATCAGTAGATTCTAAATCAGCAGATTTGGGTGCCAAGACCTGTTCTTCAGCTTGTCGAGCTGTAGAAAACTCAGAGACTTGAGCTATCTCATCAGATGTGGGCAGCACAACTAAAGCCTGTAAGTCTTCGCTGTTTAGCAATGAGACTTGCGCATCTACCCCATAGTCCACAGGTGGATCTACCACCAGCGCATTTTCTTTACGCTGCGGCACATTACTGCAAATCATGGCTTCAAACTCATGATTAAAGTGGTAAATAGGCTGACCACGACGGTGCCACAGCGACAAAATTTGCTCAACACAGTAGGTTTTGTAGCGCCCCTGATAGAGCGACTCAACTAGGGCGCAACGAACCCACTCTTGAGGATACGTCTGCAACCATCGAGTCAGCAGCCTTCCTTTCGTGAGCGGCTGCGGATATTGGTCTGGCTCTAAGCTGAAATAGCTCAACAGCAAAAAGTCAACGGACTGGGAACTGAGGGATCTTGCTGTGGCGGTATCCATCATTAAAAAAATTAAAGGGTGAGTGAGTAATTCATCATGGTAGGTCTATGACCATACACTACCCCCCGTACCATCCGTTCAAGTCTATCGTAGGACTCATCTCTAAAAACAAGTAATCTACCCCGACTTTTTAGTGAAGTACATGAGATTCACTTTAACAAATCGCATCTGTCATACTGAAGCTAATGTTACCGTAAGCCAGGTTTGAACCAGAGTTTAGTTCTCTGTCAATGGCTTTAAGGCTCGTTTTGCCGATTGAATCCCCATACGCCTAACAGGATCACTGTGGGTTTCTTTGTCCTTATCTATCTCCAGTAACGTCATGAAGCTGAGTCTATTGACCTTTCCGTGGCTTTCCATGAGCTGTGTTGGACTTGCCTATGCTCTTTTAGGATGGCATCTCTCTTTTTTATCTATGTTTTGGCTGGTAGATTTCTGGCTGGCAACGGTTGTTATCATATTTGTGCTGATTTGGAGAGGGGGACTTGTCAGTCGATGGTTCCGGCTGGGGCCTACAGTGTTGGTCAGCATTTTTTTGATTAGCTTAACCCTCATGCTTGCGATTAACTTTGCAGAACCATTTGGATTAGCCCTGGTTTTGCTGCTGAGTATTTTTTGGGGGCGGCTTGAGCTACAGTCACGGGGAGTTCATCAACGGCTTGTGCTGATGTGCCTCATTTTGATATCTAGCACTGGACTCGCCCTCGGATGGGTTGTAGGACGCGACCCAAGGGTTGTAGAGATATTGCGGCAAGGTGCCCAGCAGACTCAATGGATATTGGGTTAGCAACAGTGACTACACCTCAGGCTCCCTTGGTCACAATAAAAGCTGGGCAAGCATACACTTACCCAGCTTTTTCAGTCATTAGATATAGATTTAACTAAACTTATCTAAATCCAACAGCAGCCTGCCACACAAAGGCCAGCAGCAGAAAGAAGACTGGAATAACAGGCAGTACATCAACCAGAGGGTCAAACACTGAATAAGCTTCAGGCAGTTTTGCCAAGAGCAGAGCGGCTTCCATGAATGAACTTTCCTTCCAACACAGAGTTCAAAATCACTAGAAATCTTAACATGGATTCTCATCTTTCCCTAGATTTCTCAAGGGATCTGGGGTTGAGTCGAGACAGGGTTCTGCTGTAACAGAGCCTTTCATAGACTGATGCAAACTGTTGTGAAGTGCTAGCGTTTCTGCCGTTCCTGCGCTGACTAACCTCAAATCAGGGTTTCTGCAAGAACGCTTTGATCAAATGGGCGACTTCAGTACCATACTCTTCATGAAGTCCTAAAGAGCCTGGATGGGACTGGATTTGTACAGCAGAAACGGCTGAGATCGCCTCCATTTCGGCCTTAGATTTGGGTGGACCATCTTCGCTGGTAATCACTAAACACTTAGCTCGCAGTTGCGCAAAAAGCTGTAAAAAAGCACCCCGATTTGTGACGGGGTCTAACCCTCCCGTCACAAAAGCTGCCGATCCAAAACGTGCGCCACGCTGCTGAGTCGCTGCATACTTCTGCGCCATAAATTCTGGTGTAAGACTCTGAGCTTCAGCAAAAACGTGACGGCTATACATCCACTTCAAAAACTGGGGTCGCGTATTGAGGTAGTACAAAAATTGCCCAATGAGGGGCGATCGCACCACCCATTCAACGCCACTTGCCACTGCTTTAGAGGCACCCATTGTCGGCAGCGGCCCTCGCCACGTCGGCGCAACCAGCACGATACGAGAAATCTGCTTGGGGAGCTGTTGGGCTAAATGTAGGGCATACCCAGCCGCGTGACCAGCGGCAACGACCGTGAGGGGCTGATCAAAGCAGGCAGTCACAAAATCTGGCAGAAACGCTTCGTAGAGGACGGGGTTATAGGCGATCGCCGCTTTGTCAGAATCGCCAAACCCAGGCCAATCCACGCAGGTAACTTGATGAGAAACCCCTAAAATCTGAGCAGCCGTTTCCCATTCTTTACGACTTGAAACGGTGCTAAAAGCGGGTAGAAAAAGAATGGGTGTGCCTTCCCCACGGCGGTCATAAGCAATGGTTAAAGTCTGGTCTAACCACTGCCACTCATAGGTTTGGGAGCCATTAGACGTAAGCACTTGGGTAGGCATTGCTGCATCCTCTTGATTCAGAGTAAGCTTTCATTTTAATACTGGATTATTGGACGACACAAATACGGCTTTAGTGCAGCGGCCCTGCCAAAATTGTTTTGCAAATGCCGTCAATAATACTCGAACCGTCTTCTTGCTTCAGGGCTTGATACCATTGCTGCGTGTGAACAGGGTCTTTACCGTGGGTGAGGTCTGATCGCTTGCGCGCCCGCACAATAATGTCAGCCGTTCGCGCTTTACGCAGCGCTTCGTACCGCTTGAGGGCATCTACAACCCCTAGGTTATTTGTCACCAGGCAGTTGGCTAAAACAAACGCATCTTCGATGGCCTGGGCACCCCCTTGCCCCAAGTCTGGACAGGTGCTGTGGGCGGCATCTCCCAGTAAGGCAACGCGATCGCGCACCAATGCTTCTAGCGGCTCTACGTCATGGATGGCAATGCGATTAATTTTGGCTGGGTCTAGCCGCCCGATCAGGCACTGAACGGGTTCTGCCCACCCTGCAAAGTGTCGTGCTATTTCTTGCTGACGATTTTCGCCTGTATTTTCGGTACTGTCCGCCATAGGCACATCAAAAAAGTAGTAGAACCGACGCGCTCCATTGGGTCCCCCCACAGGCATTACAGAAGCACGCTTAAATTCACCCACATGCATTACCCAGCTTGTCAGCGGCGCAAGGTCTTCGGTTGCATCCACCATTCCATTCCAATTCACGTAGCCAGAATACCGACGCGGAATCGGCTTTTGCGCAACATACTGCCGAATCGTGGAATGGGTGCCGTCTGCGCCAATCACTAAATCTCCGGTGGCAATGCGTCCATCGGCAAAGCTCACCATCGCCCGATCTTGGGTTTGCTGAATATCCACACACTTTGCGTCCAGAAAAACCTGGTCTGCGCCAAAGGTTTCGAGCAGCATCTGCTGAAGGTCTGTGCGCGCTACAGGGTAAGGCTGTTGACCTACCCGTTCTACGAGGGGATTGAGGCTAAAATCGGTCAGTTTTTCTCCGGTATGGCTGTAATAGGCCATCCGCTCCATTTGACCACCAACCTTGGCAAGAGCAGCCCCCAGTCCCATGCGGTTCAGCACCTTTACGCCATTAGACCAGAGTGAAATCGCTGCTCCAGCCGCCCTTAGTTCACTAACCCGATCATAAATTTCAACCTCGTAGCCAGCCTGTTTTAGGGCAATACCCGTGGCAAGCCCCCCCATCCCCGCGCCAATAATCACGATCTTTAGATGTTCCATTTCATGTCCCTTTTGCTAAAAATGGCGGACTAAAAGAGACGTAAAAGGCTGCCCCATTAGGGCACTTTAACCATGCAAATGATGTTGATGCCAGTGCTGGGCAATCTCAACTCGACGGCACAGCCACACACGCTCATGCTGCTGTACATAGTCTAAAAACCGTGCCAGAGAGGCCGCCCGTCCGGGTCTACCCACTAGCCGACAGTGCAGCCCTATGCTCATCATTTTGGGCGCGGTTTCCCCTTCGGCATACAGCACATCAAAGGCATCTTTGAGATAGGCAAAAAACTGATCCCCAGAATTGAAGCCTTGAGCCGTCGCAAAGCGCATGTCGTTGTTATCAAGGGTATAGGGAATCACCAGATGGGGTTTACCGTAGTCGTGTACCCAGTAAGGCAGGTCATCGGAATAGCTATCGGAGTCGTACAAAAAACCGCCTTCTTCTGCGACAAGCTGCCGCGTATGGGGGCTGGTGCGTCCGGTGTACCAACCGAGGGGACGCTGGCCTGTGATTTGGGTATGGAGGGCGATCGCCCTATCTAAATGCTCCCGTTCTGCCGCTGCATCAAAATACTTGTAGTCAATCCAGCGATAGCCGTGGCTAGCAATTTCCCAGTTTGCCGCTTGCATTGCGGCAACAACCTCAGGGTTTCGCGACAGCGCCAACGCAACGCCATAGACCGTCACAGGGATATTGCGTGACGTAAACAGCCGATGTAGCCGCCAGAAGCCTGCCCTGCTGCCGTACTCATAGCAAGACTCCATATTCATGTGCCGCAGCCCCTGAAGGGGAGCCGCGCCCACAATCTCAGACAAAAACGCCTCAGATGCCTGATCGCCATGAAGAATGCAGGTTTCACCCCCTTCTTCATAATTGATTATAAACTGAACCGCAACGCGAGCCTGATGGGGCCACTGGGGGTTAGGTGGGTTGCAGCCATACCCCACCATGTCCCTTGGATAAGGTTCTGCCATAGCTGTTGATGACTAAAAGAAAGAACTGGGACTCGCTAAATGCTAAACCGCCCTAATTTCTAGAATGTCTTAACGGATTGCTGCTGCTTTCTTGTAAGCAGCCCATCCCCCCAGGTCAGAAATATCAGGCCAGTCATGCTCCACAATCAGCGCGTGGGGATACAGCATCGCCGTTAACACTTCTCCATCTTGCAGCGTCACATCTCCTGGATACATGTGAGGCGGCTCC
>JAGVDA010000550.1 GCA_020058975.1 Thermosynechococcus sp. WC_1
CAAAAAATTCTTCTTTTTCATGAATTTCATATTTTTCGATTTTATTGATTGCCTCTTGAATATCTCGCATTCTTTCTTGATCATTTCTCATAGAATTAGAGATTCTTGCAAAACTTTGTCATGAATTCTAGGTTTTAGTCCTTCGAGGGTGACTACATCTACTTTGACACCTAGAAAGTTCTCTAGATCTCGGATGAAGCGTACCGGAAACCATGGGCTAATTTTGTCTATATCGTAGTCTACGAGCAGATCTAGATCGCTATTTTGATCTGCTTGTCCTCTGGCAACGGAACCGAATACACGCACGTTAAAGGCTCCATGATAGGCGGCGATCGCCTTAATTTTTTCTTTGGTGGCTGGGGTCAATTCGTCAAAAGTCATGAGCGCACCTCAAGAAATTGCAGTCTAACTTAATTCTCACATAAACATTTTTTGCAGCAAACCCTTCTTGGATTGCTCAGTCAGATTGAAACGATGCCTTGGCATTGCGCCGCATCATATCAGGCCGAATCCGCCGTAACGCCGAAGCTCGAAAGCGTTGATCCCATTCGTGTTCTGAGAGTTGCGCAAGTTCCGTGAGGGATGGGGCTAAATTTTGAGGATAGGGTTGAAAGTCTGACACGTCCGTTTCTTGAGCAAACCGTTCGTTCCACGGGCACACCGCCTGACAAATATCGCAACCCGCCACCCAGTTCTGGAGATGAGGGGCGATCGCCTCAGGAATCGTCTCTGACCGATTTTCGATCGTATGGTAGGCAATACAGCGATTCGCATCCACCACAAAGGGATCTGTGATTGCTTGGGTGGGGCACGCCTCTATACAGCGAGTGCAGGTGCCGCAGTGATCGGTATGGGGGCGATCGGGCGGCAGCTCTAGGTTGGTGAGAATTTCCCCTAAAAATACCCAGGAACCATACTCACGGGTAATCAGGTTCCCATGTTTGCCAATCCAGCCTAGCCCAGCCTGCTGCGCCCAAACTTCTTCTTGAATGGGGCCAGTATCGACATAGTAGCGTGCCTTTACCCCTTCGCCTTGAGCTTCTAGCCAAGCTGCTAATGACTTGAGGCGACGTCCTAAAACCTTGTGGTAGTCTCGCCCCCAACCGTACCGCGAAATTTTGGCATGGGCTGCATCTTGGGACTGCTCATAGGGCGTATAGTAATTCAGCGCAACTGAAATCACCGATCGCACGTCTGGCATAACCAGATAAATATCTTGCCGTCGCGGATCTTTCATCCAGGCCATATCGGCATGATGCCCTTGCTTGAGCCACTGCTGAAGCCGCTGTACGCTGAGGCTGATAGGTTCGGCAGATGGCGGCGGTGCTTCGCGCGTTGGAACTGCCGAAATTCCAACCTTATGAAATCCGCAATCAAGTGCTTTTTGCTTTATGAAAGCAACATCTAACAGACTCATAGCGACACATAGAGACAGGAACTCACTGTATAGCAAATCTTATGAATGCGTGGGGGTTCGCAAATGTGCATAGAATAGTGACCGATATTGTTGCGATCGCCCTCCATGAAAACAGAACCCTATCTGCCCTCGTTTCCAGTTTCTGCCGCACCGCAACCGCTCCCGCTTCAGGTATCAGTGGTGATTCCGGTTTATAACGAGGTAGAGAGCGTGCCGCGTTTGGTAGAGGCGATCGCCCAAGTCCTGCAAACCGAGCAGTTAGCCTACGAAATTATTGCAGTGGATGATGGTTCTAGCGACGGCACCACGGCACTGCTCAAACGATTGGCGCAAGAACGGATGGATTTAAGAGCGGTGTTGCTACGGCGCAACTATGGGCAAACTGCTGCAATGTCAGCAGGGTTCCACCATGCCAAAGCGCCTGTGATTGTGACCCTCGATGGCGATTTACAAAACGACCCCACCGATATCCCCAAGCTGCTTGCCAAACTAGATGAAGGCTACGACCTCGTCAGCGGCTGGCGCAAAAACCGACAAGATGCGGCATTAACGCGCCTATTGCCCTCTAAACTTGCCAATGGGCTTATTAGTAAAGTGACGGGAGTACCGCTCCATGATTATGGCTGCTCTCTCAAAGCCTATCGGGCAGAATTATTGGCAGATATGAATTTATATGGCGAACTTCACCGCTTTTTGCCTGCCCTAGCCTTCATTGAAGGAGCCAAAATTGTGGAATTACCCGTGAGCCACCATGCCCGTCAGTTTGGCACGAGTAAGTACGGACTCAGCCGGACTTTTCGGGTACTAATGGATCTAATGACCATCTACTTTATGAAGCGGTTTCTGACGCGACCCATGCACGCCTTTGGCTGGTTTGGCCTAGTCTCAACTGCCATTGGCCTAGGGCTGGGGCTACACCTCACCTACGTAAAACTCTTTTTAGGGGAATCCATTGGCAATCGTCCGCTGCTGACGTTAGCGGTGTTACTGGTGCTGGCAGGTCTAGAGCTGTTTTGTTTTGGCCTCCTGGCAGAGCTGATGATGCGTACCTATCATGAGTCTCAAGGGCGCACTATTTACCGTGTGCGGGAAGTGGTTGAGCCGAATGAGACGGGTAACAGCGCAGCGCGATAAGCAGATAGAAAGCTTATCTATGCAACGGGTTTCGACTTCGCTCAACCCTCAAATTCTATATTGGTGTGGGTTGAGCGAAGTCGAAACCCAATCTCAACCTGTAATTTTGTTTATGTTCATTTACTAGATTGGAGTCGTGCTTAAGGTTCTGGGATGTTTTGACTGAGTACGTCCTTGAATGTTGGGCAGTAGCCAGATTGGTTGAATGTTTTTGGGCTGACGGGGTGAGCGTACTGGAAATGGCGATAGCTCAGGCAAAAGTAATCCCAGGCTCCCATGCGAATGTTAAACAGCCGAATTAGTACGCTCACAAGCCAAGGCTTTAGGTCAAGCTGGAAGTAAATGCGCTTTTTGGCAAAGGCGCAAAGGGTCTCAATTAAATCGTTAGCCGTCATTGCCGCATTGCCCAACACCAGTTTGTGAGAGGGCGCTAGTTCTGGATGCTGCACAATTTGCAGCACGACGGTTGCAATATCTTGGGCATGGATAAAGTGAAAAGTGCCATCTATTTTTAGAAACCGAATCAACGTTGCCCATTTCAGCACTTCTGGTAAGCCCGAGGCAAAGTGAGAATAGGGCTTGTGCAGATCGCCCCCGACCACCAGCGTAGGAAACACCGTAAACACCGGAAAAGCCAACTCCATCGTCATGAGTTTTTCGTAACAGATGGCCTTAGCCTTCACGTATTCAGTGCCAAGACTTTTTGCCTCTGGCAACACCTGTTCATCTCGGCCTAAAATGCTGGCGGTTGAGAAATAGACCACCTGTTGGCAGACCTGCGGGTTGAGCATCTGGATCAATTCCAGCGTTTTGGTAATGTCTAAGTCTGGATCGCCCCAACCCGTAGCGACCAGCACCGCACAGTGAATGGTCGAGAGTAAATCGCGTAGAGGTTCAATATCTCGCAGATCAGCCTGAACAATATGAATATCAGGACGAATATCGACCGAAACGCTTAGCTTATGGGGTTCTCGCAGCACCAAGAATAGCTCATCATCGGTGTCTTGAATAAAGGTTTCACAGAGATAATGCCCAATGCAGCCGCTTGCGCCCGTAATTAAAATTCGCCGTCCTGCCACGTCTGTTCCTATTGCTGCAATGGATCAATTAAAAAATGGATGTCTCCCGATCTGGTAGACATCCATCCTAGTTTAGAAGCGTCACTTACCTTTAGTAGCGGTATTGCTTCACCGTTTCAAAGAAAAATGCGGCATTTTCTTCAGGGGTGGTGGGCAAAATGCCGTGGCCTAGGTTCATGATGTGCTTATGGTTGCCAGCCTTACGGATGGTGTCATAAATGCGATCGCGGATAAAGTCTTTCGACCCAAACAACACCCCAGGATCCATGTTGCCTTGCACCCCAATATCGGGGCCTAAGATGGCGCGGGCTTCTGCCATATCTACCGTCCAGTCCACGCTAATCATGTCAGCGCCAGACACTGCCATTTGCTTCATCACCCCAGCACTGCCGCTGACGAGCAAAATAAACGGCGTATCGGGATGGGTTTGCTTGACCTTTTGGATCACCTGCTTTTGATAGGGCAGGGCAAAGGTTTCATAGTCTTGAGGGCACAATTGACCGGCCCAAGAGTCAAACATTTGCACCACCTGGGCACCGCAGTCGATTTGGTAGCCAACATAGGTGGCGATCGCATCTGCAAACTTAGACAAAATCTGATGCAGTAGTGCTGGGTCAGAAAACGCCATGCCCTTAATCACAGAATAGGTCTTGGAACCCTTCCCTTCGACGGCATAGGCTGCCAATGTCCAAGGTGCGCCCACAAAGCCCAGCACCGTGGCCTGGTTGCCCACTTCCGCCCGGAGCGCCTTCAAAATGGTTTTGATAAAGGGCAAAGATTCTTCAGGGTTGAGCGGCGTCAGAGCATCAATCTGTGCCTGAGTGCGAAGCGGTTCATGGATAATGGGGCCTTTCCCTTCGGCAATATCCATGTCAATGCCCATCCCAGGCATGGGGGTCACAATGTCTGAAAACAAAATGACGCCATCGGGGCCAAAAGCTCGCCAAGGCTGAAGAGAAACCTCGATCGCCACTTCAGGAATTTCAGAGCGCTCTCGAAACGACGGATACTTTTCGCGCAAATCTCGGTAGGCTTTCATATAGCGCCCTGCTTGACGCATCATCCAGACGGGTGGGCGGTCAACAGATTCGCCACGAGCCGCGCGCAGTAGTAATGGCGCATCTTGGGTCATAGTAACCATGAACTTAAAATCTCCTTCTCAAACACAGCTCGGCGAATCCACCACTTTCAGCACTTGCACAGTCAGGTTTTGAGTCAGCCTCTTTGTCAACGCCAATGGGCGTAAAACAAGCCTTGCTCTCACAAGGCTGACTCGTTACTAAAACGATTTGCGCCAGCTCTAGTTTAGGATTGATTGCTGATCTTTAAGCGGAAAGGTTAATAATCTAAAGCACTTACACAGCACCTTTACATCAATGACGGCGATCGCTGACCCTTCAAGGCCACGCCGCACTTTTGAGCTTGTCCTCTTATAAAACAAGTCAAGTCCTGTGGTGTGTCGGTCACTTTTTGATGATGTGTTGGCTTACGCACATTACCTCCAGCTAGGCGATGCGCCCCAAACAACGTTCCGATAAAAGTGCCTCAGTCCTCCACGAGTCTAAGCGCTGTTTGCATGATTCTACTGAGATGATTTGTCACCATATATGGATATTTGAACAGATTGCTTCGAGCTAAAGTTATGATTTCGTGTCAGCTATCCGTAAATTTACGGTAGGCGAGCTGCGCATTTACAGGCATTCTAAAGCTTATGCCCCGCGTGATTTTCTTTGAGGTCACGTTCAAAGCAACGCTTATGAACAATAATTCGTCTTTTCCGATTCCCCAAGATTCTCAACACCTATCGGTACTGTACAAACAGCTTGTTATTAGTCTAAAGTTTCACCACGGTCAGTCGCTCAGTCAACTGCCACGAGATTTGGCACTTCAAGCCATGAATGAGGTTTGGGAATCTTGTAATACAAAACTTGTGTCAAAGTCTAATGATCAAGGCAATCAGCAGTCACCCTAAGAAATACCGTCCTGAAACGCAGATTGCTACTGTGCTAGGGCTATTTTTTATTCGCATACGTTAATGCTATGTCAGCGACTGTACCAGTCGTAATAAGGCACTGCACTGTACAGGCACTTTCTTCAAAACAAGATCTGCCCGAGACGGACAGCCTGCATTTATGGTCGGTCACAACCTACCAAGATCAAGACCCTGAGGTCGCCAAGCTATTTCCTGAAAGTCTATCTCAAGCATTTGCGCTTTCATCTCTCCTCAGCCCTGATGAGCAGGCTAGAAGCCAGCGCTATATTGTCCCCAAGGCGCGAAGTCAGTTTATCCAAACGAGGGGCAGGCTACGTTTGCTGCTGGGGTCTTATCTGCGGCGAGATCCCGCTAGTTTAGAGTTTGTCTACTCAAAGAATGGTAAGCCTGCCCTGGCAACCCACAGTGGAGGAGATTTACTTCAGTTCAATGTGTCGCATTCTCAAAATCGGATTCTGTACGCGATTACAACCAATCAGGCGGTTGGGGTTGATCTCGAAGGATTTAATCCGTTGATTAGCTACCTAGACATTGCTCAGCGTATCTGTACGCCTCAAGAGTTGGCTGTTTTTAATCAACTCCCTCCATCTGAACAACCCCAAGCTTTCTTTAAGATTTGGACGCGGAAGGAAGCGTTAGTGAAACTCTTTGGCGATCGCCTCTACGAAAAGCTCTCTGTTTTTGAAGTCCCCGCCCATGCCAACATTGGCAGCTACTGGGTACAGGTTGAAAACCGACAGATCTGGCTTCAAGATTTAGACATGGGTGAATTTTTTGCAGGGGCGGACTCTTGGTGCGCAGCGACCGCCCTCCCCACTGCCCCTCAGCAGATCATTCATCACCATTGGCACACCGACGAAGATCAGCCATAAAGAAGCCTGCCGTTATTTCTATCGGCAGGCTTTTGAGAACGCTCAAAGAGCCAAAACTAAGGCGCTAAAGCATTGCCTCGCAGCAGGCTGCCAATGGTCTTAGCCGTAATCTTAAGCTGCGTTAGCGGATTAGCAGGCACAACGGTTTTGTACAGGTAGCTATCAAAGGTCAGGCGCTGTACATCAATGTCAGCACACATCTCCACAAAGGCTTCCCGCGTCGCATCAGAGCGATAGAACACCCGTTGCAAAATATCGAGAACAAAATACGTGATGCCGTATTCCTTATCCCACTTTTTGATATAAGCCTTCAAATCAGCCTCAGTAGGCACCTTTGCCCCATTTTCAGAGCGTGCCACAATCATTTCCGCACACATGCGTCCAGACTTGGCTGCAAAATAAATGCCTTCGCCAGAAGACTTAGTGACGTAGCCTGCGGCATCTCCCACTAGCGCCACGCGACCTACCACGCGGCGAGGTCTGGGATGCTCAGGAATCGGATGAGCCTCTACCTTAATGATTTCGCCACCCTGGAGCCGATTTGCCGCACGAGCGCGGATGCCAGCCTGAAGCTTTTTGATATCGGCCTTATGCACCTGCATGGTGCCTGTGCCTACCGCAACGTGATCATACTTGGGGAATACCCAGGCGTAGAAATCGGTCGAAACATCGTCACCGACATACATTTCGGCCAAGTCTTCGTAGTAGGCCATCTGTTTGTCTGGCAGACGGATGCGCTCTTGGAAGGCGATCGCATAATTGTAATCCCCTGCATCAATTTCCTTGGCAATGCGGGAATTTGCGCCATCGGCACCAATCACCAAATCTATCTGCAAAGACTTCATTTCGCCTTCGGCCTTACCGCTGGAGAAATCAGCATAGTGCAATACATAGGGAGCCGTGCTGCTGCTCGGAATCTCTAGCTTGTTCACAATGCCGTTGATGAGCTTAACCCCAAGGCCAACCGCGCGATCACGCAGAAACCCATCCAATACCTCACGGCGACACATGCCAATGTATTCGCCATCTTTGAGCGTTCCGCCAATATTGACCTCAACATTAGAAGGCGAAATCATCTTCATCTTCCGCACCTGGCGGTCAATGATATGAGGCGGCAAATCAAATTCATCTACCATGCACAGCGGAATTGCCCCGCCACAAGGTTTTGCATTGTCTAGCTTGCGCTCAAACAAAAAAGTTTCAATACCCGCTTTTGCAAGCGTTTCAGCCGCAGAGGAACCGGCTGGTCCTGACCCGACCACAGCAACCCGTAATGCCAAGCGACCCTCCAATTCTGATTAAAAACAGCTCGATTGTTGACCTGCATCCTAACACGATGGATTTGGGCTAAAGTCACTTGTCCCTGTTCTAGCGCCTAACTTGCAACACAGTTTAACCAAGTCGCAATAGAGCGTTACATTTCTAGGCTCGTTTGCGCCAATTTCGTTAATTAGATAACAGTCCTAAACCGCAAACCTTCGTTACGCTGAGGTGGCAAGAGTCTAGCAGTCCAGCAAAACGCGATAAAATAAGTCTCAATTTGTAAATGGCGCATTTTTGTCGTCCTTGCGCCAGCCACATCTTTGAAACCTAAAGATGTTTAGAAGCGCACACTTAGGGCACATCAACGTCCCTGCGCCTTTTTATTGCAAAATAATAAACAAAAGAAAACGCACGTTAGCTTCGGAGAGATTTAATCGCAATGTTCAATCCCAGTGCATCTGGATCTGCTAATTCCCTATCAGGAAATCGACTCTATCGTTACGAAGTGGTGGGATTGCGCAACAGTGGCTCCAACGGAAACCAGGCTCCACTTCGGTCAAGCGGCAAAACTTTATTTACAGTGCCCTATGACCGCATGGGGCAGTTCATGCTCCAAATCGCAAAAGCAGGAGGCAAAATCGTGAATATTTTTCCGGTCTCAGAAGATACTGCCGCCGCTTCGTCTGGTTCCAGCACCCCCGAGGCTGCTGCACCTAAGGCTAAAAAAGAATCGGACATTCCAGTCAATCTTTATCGTCCCAATCAGCCATTTGTGGGCAAATGTCTCTCTAACGAAGAACTGGTGCGCGAAGGCGGAGAAGGTACCGTTAGACATCTGACCTTTG
>JAGVDA010000160.1 GCA_020058975.1 Thermosynechococcus sp. WC_1
CTCTCGACAAAATGATGGGCGACTGCAAACATTTGACGGGCATTGAGGTGGAGCGGCTGATCGCGGCGATCAAGGGCAGCCGGAACGAGAAGCGTGATCGCTGTTTGGCACTGCTGAACTAAATGCCCATAGCAAGGCGTTGACGTGTCCGCCATTGGTGCCTCAGCAGCTTCCCTATATAGGGAGCGTGTCAGAATCTCAGTATTTCTCAGTAACCTAGTTACCATGTATTACGTGGTTTACCTGCATCTTTTGAGCAAAGCCGATAGTCCGGCAAAGCTTAGAAGCTCAAGGGCTTCAGGCCACATTGTCGGAGGTGGCAATATGGGTACGGTTTGAAACCATACCCTACCGATGAATCAGGGCTTGCCATGTATTACGTGGTTAAGATGTCTGCCATTGGTTCACCCTTTGCAAATGCTAAGAGTGATTGCCTGTTGTTTTGTCTTCAGACGGTTCTTCCTCGTCAGGAGTAGCAACTACAGCACCCACTACAGCTACAGCTCCTGCTACTGCAAGAACGGGTAAAATCGCTGCTCCCATTGCAGCAGCAGCAGCAGGAGCTAAAAGCATCGCAAAGGGTTTAGCGAGTCGTCCAAGGTTTTTCATTCCCATAAAATATTTCTAAAAACTCCGCGATAAAGATTTTATGTAGTCTACCCAACTATTTCGAGAACAAACAGAGATAGGTGAGGTTGAGCAATAAAATTCACACGATCTTGTACTTACTGAGGGGCTATGGCGCGACACACAACCTGCCACTGCCTGACCACGCGCGAGACAAAAAAGTGAATCAGGCCAACTAGGCATGATTTGGCATGATTCTACTCTCTAGGGGTGATTAGCACTGCCAGGATACAGAAAGCATCCTTTATTACCAGTGTTTTACTGTGTTCAGAATTTGAATCAAGAGCCAGACACAAGCCAAAAAAGTGTGCAGATCAACAAAATGCACGTTCTCACCTCCTTGGTAAATTTAAAGGTCTCTATGCCTTGATACTTGAAAAATTGGTGAAACCAAAACTTGCCACCCTGCTCAAAAAATCGCTCTGGCTACGGCGCGTTATTACTAAGGCTGCGATCGCAGACGGGTTACTCTAGCGAAAAAAGCGCTATGTAAACTAATTAGTTATCTTACATAGGCCAACGGCTGAAACCCTTGATACACCGTTGTTTCTAAAATAGGTGCATGAGCAAATAAGTCCGTTCGCATTAGTGGGCAATAGCTGAGAATCAGGGATGATGTGGGCATCATTGCAAGGATGGCATTGTTTCTGCTTGTCATGTATTACATGGTGCAGGCATAGCGCAGTTATTCCGACCCATATATCACTTGGTGCAACCGAGATTCACTGTAAGCCTTAACAGTCTATGAACCCAATAAGGGTAAACTTTTTATTTATTTTGCTGTATATTTTACTAAGCTAATATGTGCAATAAAAAGCGTAGGATGCATTAAAGACAAGGGCTTAAGATGAAATTAGTAGGGTATATCCGAGTCAGTTCAGAAACCCAAGCCGATAACACTAGCCTCGATGAGCAGCGGCGGCGCATTCAAGCCTACTGCGATGCCTTTCAGCATGAGCTGATTCAAGTCTTTGAGGAAGTAGGCAGCGGCAAGAATGCAGGCGATCGCCCACAGTTTCAGGCGGCGCTGGATATGGTCAGGGGTGAAGCTGATGGCATCGTAGCCCTAAAGCTAGACCGGATAGCCAGAAATACCCGCGACGTGCTGGCACTGGTAGAGGATGTCCTACAGCCGAGTAACAAAGCCCTAGTGCTGCTAGACCTCAATGTGGATACCAGCACACCCACAGGCCGGATGATCCTTACCGTTATGGCAGCGGTGGCACAGCTTGAAAGAGACACTATCTCAGAGCGTACAAAATCGGGTAGGGCAGCTAAGGCAGCTTCAGGCGGTTATGCCTACGGCTCTCCCAAGTTTGGCACCAGGGCGGTAGGCGGTGAGCTAGAAACCCATGAGAAGGAGCAAGAAACCATTGTTCTAATTAGACGGCACCGACGATCCGGCAAAAGCTATCGAGAGATTGCGGCATATCTCAATGCTCAGAGCATCCCCAGCAAACGCGGCGGCGCTTGGATTCATACCAGTGTTAAGGTCATCTTGGATCGGGCTAAGGGCAAAGTAATGTAATTAGGGATGCGGCACAAAGCAGGGCAGTTTGAGCTTGGGCTTACATGACATGTTCCAATCCCTGTTTCTGCACGAGATTTAGCAGCTTGAGGGCAGTTCCCGTAGGGCGCTTTTGACCAATCTCCCACTTCTGAACAGTGGAAACGCTTGTGTTCAAAACAGAGGCAAAGATGGCCTGACTGACATGCGCGTCCTCACGGATTTGTTTGATCTGCTCTGGTGCCAGTGGCTCAACGGTTTGAAGGCAAAGTTGATCGTATTCACGCATCGTGACCTTATTGATTGCGCCAACCTCGTAAAGTCCCCTAGCCGTTTCGTGAACGGCTTCCAGAATGGGGGATTTAGTTTTCTTCATCGCAATCAACCTCCATCAGTTTGTTGTTTATTGTCATTGTCTCAATGGTTTTCGGCGTTGCAGTGAGCAAGTCACCCGCTACTTTTCGCAGGGCTTCCTGCTCCTTACCGCTGACGTTGCTGCGTTCGTTTTTGGCAAAGCCGTAGAGAAAGACCCATCGATCCTTTCTGTTCGAGGCGATCATGGTTCGGAAGCCGCTACTCTTGCCCTGCCCTGATCGAGCAATCCGCTTCTTGAAAAGACCGCCACCCAGATCGGCTTCATAAAGTCCTTCAGCCATTTCCCGCGCTGCGTTGCAGAGATCATCATCCTCTAAATCATTTTTCCTTGCCCAGCGGTTGAACTGAGGGGTTTTGTGGAGTTTCATCACACCTGCCTATCTCAATAGACATAGCACCTAGTGCTATGTCTATTGAGGATTATAGGCTGTTGCTGCCAGTTTTTGCGGGGTTAAACGGTAGCCCATTGCGTTCATGATCGCGTTTACGCTGCTGAATTGTGGGTTGCCATTTTCTGAAAGGGCTTTCTGTAGTCCTTTTCGGCTCATGCCGGAAACTTCGGCAATTTGAGTGACACCTTTCACGCGGCTGACGATCCGAAGTGATGATAGCAGTGCAGCAGCATCGCCGCTTTCTGCATATTCATCAAACAGCACGGTAATGTAATCATCAATTTCATCAGGGCGTTTCCGGAGGTAATCTTCCGTCACCTCGCTGAGCGTTCTATAGTTGGTCATGGTCTAGATACCTCTTCCAATAGACTTTTGCCTGTTGAATGTCTGTGTCCTGACTTCCTTTGTCCCCGCCACAGAGCAGAACAACCAGATCGTTACCGCATTCACCGAAATAAACTCTGTAACCTGAGCCGAAGAACATCCGCAACTCGCTCACCCCTTCACCGACTGGCTTACAGTCTCCATAATTCCCCTGTTCCAGACGGGTAAGACGGGCGAGGATACGTTTCTGCATCAAACCATCCCGCAGGCCATCAAGCCATTCGATGAACGGTTCTTTGCCGCTTTCGTTGGCATAGACGAGCAATCGCTTTGGTGTAGCTGGGTTTGTCACGGTGCTATACTTCCCAACCAATAATATAGCGAACTATAGTTCGCTACTGCCCCTTACGCAACCGAATTTTTCTCTATAGCGGCAAAAATTCTGTATGTTAACTTGTTGTAGAGTTATTTAATGCTTGTGTTACTTAGTTATTTTGTTAACAAAACAAGTTTGATCAAATGAAAACCTTAGCTATCATTAGTCGAAAAGGTGGAGCGGGCAAAACGACTATTGCTTTGCATCTGGCTGTTGCTGCTGAAGTACAGGGTAAGGCAACTGTAGTTTTTGATCTCGATCCACAGGCAAGCGCAGCCATTTGGTCTGATCATCGGGGTGAACCCTTGCCTGCTGTAGTGCCTGCCCAATCACCGCGCTTATCTTCCCTTCTGGCACAAGCAAAAGAACAAGAGGCGGATTTTGCCGTCTTGGACACTGCCCCTCATGCCGATGCCATCGCATCTGACGCTGCTGCGTTTGCCGATCTAATCTTGATTCCTTGCCGTCCCTCAGCTTTCGATCTCGATGCAATTGGAGCATCTATCAGACTTGCTCGCGCCGCAGGAAAACCTGCTTTTGTCGTTATTAACGCTGCACCAGTTCAGGGTGTAGAAACTGACGAGGCAATTAAAGCAATTCAATGTGCTGGCGTTGAAGTTTGTCCCATTGTTCTGCATCAGCGCAAACCCTATGCCAGTCGGATGCATGAAGGACGTACCGCAACCGAAATTGAACCAAAAGGTAAAGCTGCTGCTGAAACTTATGCTTTGCTTTTGTGGGTTTGTGATAAATTGTTTTTGTTACCAAGTTGATTTGGTAACATCTTGATTTGGTAAATTTGTTACAGGTGTAATATGACAGGAAAAGCACGTAAGCCTATGACGTTTGACGTTGATCGTAGCCCTTTAACGTCAAGTGAAACAACATCTATTAAGCCACCCGTAGCACCGCCCATAGAGAGACAGCAGGTTGGTGCACGTATTCCAGTTAGTAAATATCGTCAGTTGAAGGCATGTGCAGCTTTAGATGGCGTTAGGGTACAAACCTTGGTTGAGCAAGCGATTGATCTGTTCTTAGCCTCAAGAGCTTAAGTTGAAAGGGGACGAGCCATGACCAAGGAAATAACAGAGAAAAAGAAGGTGAGCCGTAAGCCCAAGGTGATCAAGCCTGTGCCAGTTGATGCCTTTGCTAACCAGCAGCTTAATCTGTTTCAAGGTTTGCTCAGTAATAGTGAAGAAGAGCGGGATGCATTATCGAATGCAGTTGACCTGTGGGATAGCATTCCCCGCTATTCAATTTCGCGGCAAAAGATGAACGATATTCGTTTAGAGGGTGGTTTCCTGCCTATTCGTAAGGTCGTATTCCAGCATCGAGGGAAAGAATATACAGCTCAAATCAGACCTGCACAGATTGAGTTAAAAGATGAGAATGGTAGACCGACAGGGGAATCCATATCTTATTATCCCAGTGCGCGAGAAGAACTCATCGAACATGCTCTAAGGAAGCTGGCTGTTGAGCAGAATGCTGGTTTTTTCGATCAGAAAGATTACCGTAGCGGGGTTGCTTTTACACTGCATCGACTACGTAAGGAGCTGATCGATCAGGGTCATGCAATGACTTATGAGAATCTGTCAGAGGGGCTAGAAATTCTTCATTACAGTTTCCTAACTGTGATGGATGGAGAATCTGACCCCAACGATCCAGATTTGATTTCGCAGCCCTATTTGCCAGCTCTAGTAAAGGTGAACAAGAAAGGCCGTGCCTCTGATCCTGATGCAAAATGGTTCGTTCAGTTTCATGGACTGGTTACGGACAGTATTAATCAAATCACCTATCGGCAGTTTAACTATCAACGCCTTATGAAGTGCAGCACTCAGCTTGCTCGTTGGCTGATCAGCCAATTAGTGCTGAAATATACTGCCGCGTCCGTCACGAACAGCTTTGACATGCGCTACAGCACGATCAAGCGGGACAGTGGCTTGCTCGACGGCTACAAATTACAGCGACAGGCCATAGCTGCCCTTGATACGGCGTGGCAAGAAGTCAAGGCGCTGGGTTTGCTTTACAGGGTGGAGAAGGGAGAGCAGCGCGGAAGCCGTAACAAGCTAGAAGATGTAATTTATACGCTGCATCCGTCCCGCGAATTCGCCAACGAGCAAAAGACGTCAAATCGGCGGCAAATCGATGCAAAGCACGATCAGCCTTTGCTTGTAAATATATCCGTAGATAAATCTGTGAATAAGCAAGGGACTACGGAGAAGAGGCAGGTTGTTTAGGTGACGGGTGGCAGGTTGTTTAGGTGACGGGTGGCAGGTTGTTTAGGTGACGGGTGGGTTTTCTGGCAGGTTGTTTAGGTGACGGGTCGTCAAAAAAGCAGGTTGTTTAGGTGACGGGTCGTCAAAAAAGCAGGTTGTTTAGGTGACGGGTCGTCAA
>JAGVDA010000391.1 GCA_020058975.1 Thermosynechococcus sp. WC_1
CGATCGCCTTAGCCCACTCCCCAACATTTTCATCATAGGGTTGCACAACGATCATTGGCTCTGGCTCAAGCTCAGCCCCCGCCAGCAGCAGCGCCGTCTCCTTGGATATTTCACCAACCACCGACTCAATCTCTTCATGGGACTTTTCGGAAGCCGATCGCACATAAAGCTCAGGCACCCCCACCAAATCATCGAGATCAAGGTGAAACGACTGTCTGACAAACTCAGAAAATAGATCGTTATCGAGGATTGGCCCCTCATGCGCCACCCGCTGCCGATGCCACCCATTGAAAAACTCATCGGCTCTTGCTGCGAAAACATCCGCCATCTCTACGATCGCATCCGCCGCCGTCGCCAGCTTTTGCCCTACCGGAGTCCGGTCAATGGCCTGATCAAAGGCAAGACAAAGCTGCTGCCAGTCCACAGCTTGGGGCGACTGCTGGGCTTCTGCAAGCTGTTGCCAAAGATTTAGCTCAAGCTGGAGGATAGGCATTAGCGCACCAATTGAATATCAACCCCAATCTGCAAATTAGCCCAAACCTGATCGGCTGTCAGTGCGATCGCCTTTTTGTCGATTGCCAGGGCCAAACAAGCGCGATCACCTAACGAGAGACCGAAGACTTTTGTTTGAGACCATAATTGTGCAGCAAGCTCCGAATGCAAACATGAAAACGGAATAAACCGAACACCTAAGGACTCAAACTCAATCTGCATGTCTGTCGTATCAATGCCTTGAACCAGTGCTTTTTGCAAAACCTCTGTCCAATTGACCGTCGAGACACATGCATCCTGTAGGATTGCTGCCACAACTTCGCCCCCTGGCTCCTTCTGAAGCAAAGCGAGTAAAGCAGATGCATCTAAGACATAACTACTCATTTGCAGCTTCAGCTCGTCGCTCGGCAATTAGTTCATCAGCCAAACTAATCCCGTTAGGAATTTTCTCGAAACGGTCTTGAAGGCGTTTAAGCACGGCATCCGGTTTTTCAAGAATGAGCTTATCGTTCTCAATCCGAGCGACCAACGTAGAGCCAATATCGATCAACATCTCTCGCCGGATATCTGCCGGAATGACAATACGCCCTTGCTCACCCACTCGAATTTCACCTTGAGATAATGCCATAAGATTAAAGTGGTGACACATACTTACATTGTGCCATATTTATTCTATGTGTCACTGATGCAACGGACAAGGCCGAATGGGACAGCAATCGGGCGACAACTCTTTCTGCACTTCAAACTGAGTCACGTTGCTCCCAGGCACCTGACCCGAAAACGCCGTCAGAATCTCCTTGAGAAAGACCTTAATCTGAGCAGGCATCAACCCCATCGTATGCACAGGCTCAATTTCGGCAACTTTGCTCTGGCCTAGCCACAACTCAGCCCCGATCGCATGGAGCGGATCGTCTACCCGCGCGCGATACAGATACAAAACCGCCGCTGGAGCTACAGCAGGCACCACCGTCAGCACAGTCCCTTTGCCATCATCTACTTCAGCCACAACCGCCACACCCCGATACTGCTGTCGTTTGCTGGCATTGTAGCGATCGCGATTGCGGTAGTAAGACCTGCGCTTATGGCAGGGTTCGCCTAGCCAGCATCCCGTACCGCTGGGGCCGTGACGGGTGATGGCTTCTTCGGCTGAGAGTTTGGAGCAGAGACGGCATTTTTCAGATTGAGCTTTTGCCATGAGTAGAGCATCCGCATGGAAGGTTCGCATCGCCCGAACGCTTGCAGCGGGGCAAATTTCCGATGTCTCTAAGATACCATGCCCTTGTTCGCTAGAGTTTAGCTAGAGCTAAGATATGTGACAAATATTTTATGTTGAAGCATAGTCATATTAATATGACTATGCTTTACTGTAAGTATTGCGTTGTTAAAGGCTTCCGATGGAAATCGCCGCAGGTCAGTTCAAGGCTCAATGCCTACAGCTTATGGATCAGGTCAAACAGACCCATGAAGAAATCGTCATCACCAAGCATGGTCGTCCCGTAGCAAAGCTTGTGCCAGTGGAGGACGAGTATTCATCCAGCTTTATCGGATATATGAAAGGTTCTGTGGTGGTGTGCGGGGACATTATTGCTTCAGTCGATGAAGAGTGGGAGGTCTGTGCCGAATGACTTCTGACTTGCTGATTTTGGATACTCACATTTGGATTTGGGCCATCAATGGTGAGATCGCTCGTCTTTCGACTAAGGCAATTGAAGCCATTGAGATTGCCAGCCGAAATAACCAGTTGGGTGTAAGCGCGATTTCAGTTTGGGAAGTCGGAATGTTGGAGTCCAAAGGGCGAATTCAATGCGGTAAAGTTTGTCTGGACTGGGTTAGGGATGCTCTATCAGCACCAGGGCTACGTTTGATACCCCTCATGCCAGAAATTGCGGTTGAGAGTTCGAGATTGCCAGGAGGACTGCATGGAGATCCTGCTGACCGAATTTTAGCCGCAACCAGCCGCATTATGAAGGCAACCCTTGTGACAAAAGATCTAAAGCTGATCGAGTATGCAGCTCAATCCTATATATCAGTGATTGAGGGATAGATACGATGTCTCAGAGCAAACCTTTAGACCCAGCACCATCGGTCAAACTCATCCTGATGGATCAGGCCAAAGCCAAACCTGAAGCCAAGCTTTCGCCACGAGGCCGACCCGCGCAAATCGCTACACCCACTGATATCCGCTGGCCTGTAGTGCAGGAATACTTGAGAAGCAGCAGCCTATCGCCCAATAGTCGAAAGCTTTACGAGCGGGAGCTGAAGCGATTCCTTGGTTGGACACAATGCCGTTGGTCAGAACTTCAGTCTCGGCATCTGGGACTATACAAAGCCTATTTGATGGAATTAGAGGTTGCCACAGGTAAAAAGCTTTCCAAGAACAGCCTCAATAGTGCGCTGACTGCCCTCAAGAGCTTTTTCCGGTGGCTGTGTCAGTTTCACCCTGAACACTGTCCAAAGAACCCCACCGAGGGAGTGAAGTTTGAGCGAGTGCCTTTGCCTCCTGCCCAAAATCTCACCCCAGAAGAGATGGAGCGGGTTTGGCGTGCGATCGCCGAGCGTACCGAGACACGCTTGAGAGACTATGCGATGGTGCAACTGCTCAGCCATAACCTACGGGCGGGAGAAGTGGCTTCAGCAAACGTGGGTTCTTTTGATGGTCGGTTAGTCACGTTGACCCAAACCAAGAATAAACAGCCCCGCATTGTGCCCCTATCTGAAGCAGGGCAGCAGGCCATTGAGAATTATTTTAAATGGCGGCGGAGTCAGGGCGAAACGGTTACACCAGAGAGTCCGTTGATTCTGTCTCATCATCAAGGGTGGGAAGGCGATCGCCTGAGCTATCACGGCATCTATTTTGCAGTGGAGCGGATTGGGGAATTAGCAGGACTACCGGATCTGCACCCGCATCAATTTCGCCATACGGGGGCGACCGAGCTGCTGCGAATGGGGATGGATCCAGCCCATGCAAGGTTATTGACTGGGCACACGGATGAGCGATCGTTTCGGCGATATACCTTAGCGGTGGAGCAAGAGGCAGCTATCAAGGCGTTTTATCGGGTGAAAGGCGAAGGTCAATCGGAAGCCGTTGTGTATGCCAAGGCGTTGAGTCGTGAGCAGCGTCAATTACTCAAAGCGTTTGCTGAAATGACGGGGATGCAGCCATTGCACCAGGATGACCTCGACAATGGCGAGATCTCGTTTGCTCAGATGTGGCAGGAGAATGTGCAGCATCTAGAGCAGGTGCTGACGGATGTGCGGCAGTTGCCGGAAAAGCTAGGGGTGGCGGTTGAGATTAAGCAACCCCCAAGAGCCGTTGAAAGCCCTGAACCGCTAAAGGAAGCGATCATCCAGCTTTGGCTGAGCGTTGAGAACAACAATAAATTCATCCGTCGCAAGACCAAAGTACGCAAGGAGATTGAGAACTATTGTCTGGCACGGTATAAAGCGCAGAAAGTCAGACCGGATGGCTACGATTATGTGTTGAGGATTCCCTATGAAGATGAAGCGAACCTTGAGTGGGAGATTCACTGGCTACGTGCTGAAATGCATGACATCGCAGATCAGGACTGCTGCTTTATCGAGATGAATTTAAGGGAAGAGGGGACAGAGCGGCATTGGTGAAGCTTGATGGGGAAAGATGGCGATCGCTACAGAAGCAAGCGGAAGCTCAGTTTTGGCAGGCGATGGGGGAGGTGTGAGAGAGGGACATAGGAATGCAAACTTGCGTGTTATGCGTCAGTTTGGGGTGGGATGATTTCAATTCCGTATTTGGGAGCTGCGGTAAGAATATTATGTAAATCTTCATCTGTTAACGCTGCCCCTGTGGTAATTTGACCGTTGACTGCTTTTCCTACTTCAGCAATAAACTTTTCAAAGCCAGCAGGAGTCACCCAAATTAACAATTTAGCGGAGGTCTGGGTTGTATTCGTAAAACGGTGAAGCTGTCCTTTGGGAGAATAAAGGAACGTTCCAGCCGTTGCAGTCAGTGTCTGGTCATCAAGCTGAAATTCAATTTCACCATCTTGAACAAAGAAAGATTCATGTTCATGGCTATGTCGATGGGGGGGTGTACCGCCTTGGGGCGCAACAATCACTTCAAAAAGAGCGTAGGCATTGCCTGTCTCTTCCCCAATTGCTTTGAAGGTATAGAGGTCTTGACCAAAGAAGTAAGAATCCCCTTGCCCTGATTGAACGAAAAGCCCATTTTGATTGATCGTCATTTCCAAGACCCTCCTCAAATGCAATGGTCAGTGTGATTACCATTATGAGTTAGCGCGATCTCTACAGAAGTAAGCGGAAGCTCAATTCGTAGGTTTGATGGGGGAGGGGTAAGTTGGGGCGATCGCCCAGGAGTTGTAGCCGAGCCAGCTAATTTGATGGTGATTGCCTCGGTATGGGCAAAAGTGGTAAAGCAGTAGGTGGGGGTGAGGAAAAGGTATGAAGGTGAAAGATGGCTCTAGAAGCCTTGATTTCCGATTGTAAATCTATACCGTGGAGGTAAAGGCTGTGGATTAAGGGCTACCAAATTAATGCGGGATGTTTGCTGATAGAGCGAAGGTGTTCCACCGACAATAATAATGCCTGCGGATATCCCATCCAATTGGTCTTCACTAAGTTCTGTATCTGTAGTTGTATTGAGATTAGGTTGACTAGAATCTTTACGCATAGTTTTTTGCCTCAAATTCAATGATTTAAGAGTAGGCTCCCTCGCTAGAGATTTCAGTGATCGCCGTGTTGAAATCCCGTGATAGTGATCACAAGGGAAGTTGGCCTTTCTGAGCTTGGGTTAGGTTCAATAAGGGGTTCTCAAAGGAACAAAAATTTAAAAAAAGGCGCAAGAAAAAACAGTGGATGATTATGGAAACCACCGTTGTAAACGTCTAAGGGCCAGTTTATAGCCTCCTTCGCTTCATGGGTAATGTTTATCAGAAAGCAAGCCTCAACGCTCTACTCGGAATGTTTCCAGAAGCGTAAGGTCATTCCTTTCCCAATTCACTCATGTAAAATTGACAAGTTCGCTGAGTCGATCCAGCGCTGCTGCCGCTTCAGATTCCGATGATTTTGCAGGGTTTGGTCATTGATTGAAGCCATTGCATGAGCCAGCGCCGAGCGAGAGTCGGGGCTGTCGCGGTAGGGGTGCGATCGCCCCCGACTCGCGGCTGTCAGTAGAATAAACGCAGCCTCAATTGCCAACATTTGACGAACGTTTGGTCGTAATGCGGCGGTAACTGAGGAAGGTAAACTCATGCAGGTGAATTTAAGCGAATGAGAGTAAGCCTTGAGTATCCCTGCTTAGGCTCACCCAACACAACCATGAGGGGATCCATTTAGGGCGATGCTTTACATGAAAAGTGGCACCCTTTTTTGAACCAATCCCTTTTTATCATCCTACCCTGCTACTAGAGCATCGACGAGTGCCCTCGTCCCACTGGAGGGGGAACTCCACTTTTCGATAGTTGAAACACACATAAGCCTGATCTTGGTGACGGATAAATCTGTTAATCGACACACTCTCTGCCCTTAATGACGAAAAACGGGAATAGCCTAACTAACTGGTGATGAATA
>JAGVDA010000052.1 GCA_020058975.1 Thermosynechococcus sp. WC_1
GAGGGAATTGATTTCACCAGCAGGTACATCAGAATTGTGATGGCAACAAAGGCGATCGCACTAAATATCAAAATGCTTTGGGTGGCGCGTTCCTCGGCTTCAAACTGTCCGCCGTACTGAATGTAATAGCCTGCAGGTAATGGCACACTTTGCTTAATTTTGGACTGCATCGCGGTCATTATCGACCGCATGTCTCGCCCTTTCGCATTTGCAGCCACCACGATTAAACGCGAGACTTTTTCTCGATTGATGGTGTTGGGTCCCGTGCCGTTGATGATTTGGGCAACTTGCGCGAGGGGTATTTTTTCGCCATTGGGTCTATCGACGAGCAGGTTCTGGATTGTCTCTAGGCTATTTCGGGCTTCGGGTTTCAGCCAAACCAGTAAATCGAAGGTTTGCTGGTTTTCTAAGACCTGAGACACAACGCGCCCATTAAGGGCTGTCTCTACGGTGTCGGAGAGTGCCCCCACCGTCAGACCATAGCGACTCGCCGCTGCGCGATCAAATTTAATTTGAATTTGCGGAATGGGAATCTGGGGTTCGAGCTGTAAATCTACAATGCCCTCTACGGTTTTCATTTGAGCCTCAACCTGTTGCCCAATGGTTCTGAGCTGCGTCAAATCAGAACCGAAAATTTTAACGGCGATCGCACTTCTAACCCCAGACAGCACTTCATCCATGCGGTGAGTAATAAACCCGCCAACGCTCGGCGCTGCGCCTGGAATTTTGTTAAATTCTGCTCTTAAGCGCTCTAAGGCTTGGTCGCGCTGCTTCATACCTTCATCGCTAATGCCGATGTCTACATGGGCGAGATTTACGCCAGCCGCGTCACCATCCCCTAACGCTCTTCCAGAACGAACCTGCACATACTCAAAACGCGGGTCGTTTTTCAGCACGTCTTCTATCACGTAGGCAGCGCGATCCGTTGCGTTTAAGGAAGATCCTGGATAGAGAGACAAGGTATTAACTAAAGTTTGCTCTTGAAACTCCGGCAAGAAAATGCGTCCCAGGCTTGGAACAATCAGGAGGGCTGCGACTAAGAGGGCGATCGCACCGCTTAGAATAATGCCGGAACGCCGCAATGCAAAATTGAGCCAGGGTGCATACACGGATTTAAAGAAACGAGCAACACGCGGTTCTTGTTCCGGTAAAGATCCGTGGGGCAAAAGAATGGCACAGAGCGCTGGGGTAATGGTGAGCGCTGCGGCACTAGAGGCCAAGACCGCCGCAAGGTAGCCCAACCCCATTGGTGAAAAAATGCTGCCTTCAACGCCCGTCAGCGCAAAGATGGGGGCAAACACGACGATGGTAATTACAGTGGCTCCAAAAACTGAATCGCGGACTTCCTGACAGCCTTCTAAGACCACATCCAGTAAAGGGCGAGGCTGAGCCGAATGGTGATTTTCTCGCAGGCTGCGGTAAACATTTTCCGCATCCACAATGGCATCGTCCACCGCAGAGCCAATGGCGACGGCTAAGCCGCCCAAGGTCATGGTGTTTAAGCTTTGCCCCAAGCCGCTGAGCAGCAATAAGCCCACCAGCAGTGAAATCACCAGCGCCGCAAAACAAATCACCAACATCCGCCAGTTCATCAGAAACGGAATCAGCACCAAGGCAACAATGATTCCGCCTTCAATCAGAGCAGCCCGAACATTTTCGACAGAGGATTCAATATAGGTGTCCTGGCTAAAGGTACGTTTCACCTTCACATCCTGCGGCAACCCAATCTCAACCTCTTTCATCGCCGCTTCTACAGAGCGCGTGACCGTTGGCGTATCCATGAGCGGCTGCTTGTTCACCATCATGATCACCGCTGGTTGACCGTTGAGACTACCATTCCCCCGCGAGATGGCAGCGCCAATCTGCACCTCTGCCACATCAGAGAGTCTTACTGGGGTTCCTTTACGAGCCGTCACCACCGATTGCTTGAGATCTTCGAGTCCTTCAACCCGCCCAATACCCCGAATCAGCGTTTCTTGATCGGGTGTAATGATATAGCCACCTGGGGCATTGACATTTGCCGCTTTCACCGCCTGGGTAACTTCTTCTAGCGATACATCGAATGCTTTTAACTGGGATGGGTCAACCAGCACCTGATACTGGCGGACATCTCCTCCAAACGCCAAGACTTGACTGACACCTGGAACGGCAAGTAAGCGATTGGTCACTTGCCAGTCGATCAGCCGACGCAGTTCCATCATGGAGGTTGGCGATTGACCAGAGGAGAGTTTGCGATCAATCGTGAAGGCATAGGTGGCGATTGTGGCGATGGGAGAGGTCGGCGGGGAGATTTGCGGCGTTTCGACCCCTTGGGGCAATTTACCCTGAGCCTGCTGCAATCGCTCTGTCACCAATTGTCTGGCCTGAAATAAATCGGTTCCCCAGTTAAAGACAACCCGCACCACGGAAATCCCCGCAGCCGAGGAAGATCGGACTGTTGTAACGCCAGGGGTGCCGTTAAGCGCGCTTTCTATGGGCAAGCTCACCAACGATTCCACCTCTTCAGGGGCAAGCCCAGAGGCTTCGGTTTGAATCTCGACTTGCGGTGGGGCGAAGGCAGGCAATACATCTAAGGGCATCTGGGGTACAGTGCGCCCAATCCACAGCATGAGGAGGATAGTGCCCAACACCACTAGCCAACGACGGGCGATCGCCCATTTAAGAATGGCATTTAACATCCGACTTCCCCTTAATGTCCCTGATGGGGTACTTTCACCGCTTCTGGCTGCGGCAAATCGGATGAACTTTCGACATAGTCGAGATGAGAGCCTACTACGGAAACACCATTGTTGCTCCCATGATTTGACTCAAAGGGATTCCTATCGCTCATTGACGCAAATTGTTTTCGAGATTGATACCTTGCCCAGTAAGTGCCTGCATAGAAGATACTAGTTGCGATCACCCCGCCCAAAGGCACCCAACCCCACCAGGGGAGCGTCAACCTCTGAAGATTGACTCCAGAAGAGGGGGGTGCTGTTGGATTTTCTGTTTTCGGTGTACCGCCTCTCAAAGATTGTGCGTACAGTTGAGTGGCTCGCTGTGTTACCACGCGATCGCCATCAAACAAACCGCTCTTAATCTCCACCCACTCTCCAGAAATCTTTCCTACAGACACTTCAGCCGACTGATAAGCGTTCCCATTTTGCACAAACACCACGGTTTTCTTATCGTTCGTTTCCACAACAGCAGACTGAGACACTGCCAACACAGACGCAGAGGAACGACCCGTCAACAGGTCTAATTCAGCAAACATTCCTGGCTTCAATCGACCCTCTGGATTATCCAGTTCCGCTTTGACAGGCACAACGCGCGTTTCGCCTTCTACCGCAGCCCCAATCACACTAATGCGTCCAAGAAAGATACGACTTGCGACGTTAACCCGCACCTGCTGTCCCACCTGGATTTGATCTAAGTCTTTTTCATAAACATTGGCGGCGACTAAAACACTGCGGTCATTGAGGATCGTCATAATGGGCTTGCCAGCATCTTCGCCGGATTCTCCTAACGTCACTTCGCGATCTGCCACTGTGCCAGAGATTGGCGCTTTGATGGTGATCGTTCCGTTGGTGTTGGCGCTGGCACCTAGCTGTTTTAACCGCGCCTCATACCCTGCATCGCTAAGCTGAATCCGCGATCGCGCCAAGGACACATCAGATTGAGCCTTTTGAAGATCAGATTCAGCCTGCAAAAAATCGAGACGGCTAGTGGACTTTGCCACGACGGATTTAACCGCCATTAGCTGCGTTTCAGACTCCAGCACCTGACGGCGGGGGATGGCACCTACTTTTAGGAGGTCGCGATCGCGGTCATATTTCTCTTGAGCAAAGGCCAGTTGCGACCGAGCCTGCTGCAAATCAACGGACGCAATTTGGCGCTGACGGACGGTGTTCTGTTGCGCCAGCCTTAACTCTGCTTCAGCTTTTCTAAGGTCTGCCTCTGCCTCAGAGCGCTTTTGAATTGAATCCACCCGCAGTTCGGCAATCTCTGAACTAGAGAGAATGGCAACAGGCTGACCTGCCTGCACAACTTCACCAGGCTGCACTAAGAGCTGAGTCACCGTGCCTTTGATGGGGGTTGTCACCTCCACCTTGCGGTTGGGGACTGCCTCAATCTGTCCCGTTGTTTTAATGCTTAAGGCCAAGGACTGACGACGAACAAGAGCGACGGTTAAGCCCATGCGTTTTGCGGTTGCCGCATCTACCTGAATAGAGCCTACGGCTGACGCAGAACTATTTTGGAATTCATCCCCGTGCCCGCCATGAGCCAAGACAGAGGCTGTGGCTGTGGCTGTGGTTAATAACAACGCACTAACAAACATTACAGACGATTTTCGCCATTTCAAACGGGAACGTTGAGGGATGAAGGTCATCGAGAACGTCCTTAAATTTCAAAGCTAAAACTAACTGTGGCAGCCAAACATAAAACAGAGATGAAGTGGCTTATTTGCCATACCAGGCTTTGCGCCATTGCTTCATCTGCGAAATTTCAGCTTGCTGCGAGGTTAGGATGGCCTTAGCCATCTGCTTAATTTCAGGCCGCTTTGTCTTGCCCAACACTTCTTTTGCCATTGTTACGGCTCCCTCATGGTGCGGAATCATCGCGTCGATAAAGCGCAGGTCAAAGTTATCATCGGCAGTGCCTAAGTCTTGGCTCATCATCATGCCTTGCTTTTGCTCAGAAGACATTGCCATCATGTGACCCATCTGGGCGCTATAGGCCATCGGCGTATCGCTGGCTTTTGGGTACCACGTTTTTCGCCACTGCTTCATTTGAGCAATTTCTGTATCTTGAGCCTTAATAATTTCGGCGGCTAGCTTTTTGATCTCAGGGCGTTTGGATTTTTGCTGGGCTGCTTTCGCCATCTCCACAGCCCCTTGATGGTGCGGGGTCATCGCGTCAATAAAGCGCAGGTCAAGGTCAGCATCGGCTGGCCCTAGATCCATAGACATACCGCCCATGCTGCCGTGATCCATTCCTTTCATGCCCGTATCCATCATGGTAGGGCTTGGGGATTGAGCGCTCGGTTGGGAGCAAGCAGAGCAGGCGGTGGTGATACTGCTAGTGGCTGCGATCGC
>JAGVDA010000541.1 GCA_020058975.1 Thermosynechococcus sp. WC_1
ATAGCTTAGAGAGGCAAGGAAGAAGAAATAAGAAAAGATAGGTTGTCAAAGAGTTTTAGGTCGTTTTATAACGCAACAGCTCTAATATCCCTAGACTGGGAAGTCGTCTAATAAATCGAGTGACCAAGAAGCGGAAAGGTCTGTAAAAGAGGCAAAATTTGGCGATCGCCATACTAACGGCCAACTCAGTCCTGACACTTTTCTGGATTATTTGCGTTAAATATTGACAATGTCAGGCTGCTGCGTTAGCCTTATGGTGAAAGTAAATTTCCACCGCCGGAGGTTCTATGTATGACCGATGGAGATATTGTTCACGGCAAGCTTAATCGGCTTTACCAGAAACCGTATCAATGGCTATGTGAGGGGCAAGCAAGCCATGATGAATGCGTCCGAGTTTTGATAGAAGCCCTCAAGCAAGACATAAAAAGAAAGGGGGATCTCCCTGTTAAACTTGCTAAGCAGATGGGGGAAAGCCTAGACCAAGCTATTAGAAATATTGGTCAAAATGGCTTTTTGGATTATGCTACTGAAAATCGAAAATTTGAAAAAATAGTGCAACAAACTGATGGGCGTCACGATCTTAAAGAACTCACTCTTCGCGCTGGGAAAAATCTCATTCAATTTTTAAGATATGGAGGTGAAGCTGAGTCAACGAGCACCTCAAAAATAATTTTACAGAATTATATAGGTGAGGTGTACGATTCAGAATTTAGAGAACGTATCCCGTTAACCTCTAATCATCATGCTGGAATAGATGATATGACACTTATAAAACGTATTGAAAAGATGCAATCAGATATCTCTTCTGCAATAAGTGAATGGGCTAACAGGGCAAGTAAGGATGAAAGCATGATAAATTTGCGAATGCCACGTCATCAAATCAAAGAAATAAATATGGAAGAGGATCTTGCATTTACTGCGAAAAAGAAATTATGAATTTTCACCAAGTAGACAATAGAAAGTACACCTTATGCTTCGATTCCATATGCAATAGCAACGGTGCCGTTAATTTCATTGATCATGTCAATAATGATGAAAAGACTTTCCTAGGCTTCACTGTGGATGATAGAGAATTTGGGTACCGTGTTCAGCAAAAGCTTCCATCCATTATTGTTGATCTTATTGACCTTGCCGTTTCAATCTATGCCTCGGATCGCCTTGTTTTTCAAAATCTGCGCCAAGCACAAAGTCTCATTCATGTGGTGCTTCCAGTTCGCCATCCAGAGTTGCTTACAGCAAAAATATTTCGATCAAAACTAGAAAATTTACTTGAATGGGCAACTGGCAGCCGATGGAGTTTTGATTTTCAGAAACGTACTGCCCCAGATCGACCCGCTGAACACCAATCTCTTCCAATAGCGCCTCATGGATCTGAAGTGGCATTATGGAGCGGCGGACTTGATGCTCTTGCAGGTCTTTATACTCGCCTCCAAAATAGTTCAGAAAATTCGTTTGTATTGTTTGGGACAGGTAGCAATAATGTTGTCTATGCGCGACAGAAAAAAGTTGCACATGCAATTCAATCTATCTTTCCTGGTCGTTGTAATCTCTATCGTGTTCCTATTCGTTTCTTTAAGAGCAGCAAACATCAAAAAAATAAGACTTCCCGTGCGCGCGGTGTTGTTTTTACACTACTTGGTTCTGCCTGCTCATACCTAATGGGCCAGCGGTCTCTTTACGTTTATGAGAACGGAATTGGTGCGATCAATTTACCTTACCGTGCTTCTACTGTGGGACTAGATCACTCCCGCTCAGTTCATCCTCTAACCTTGCTGATGGTGAGTGATGTTGTTTCAGAAATTTTAGGTGAACAGTTTCAGGTGAAGAATCCATTTCTTTTCTGGACTAAAGCCGAAATGTGTAGAGTGCTGGCTGAAGACAATAGAAGCGATTTATCTTCACTGACGATGTCATGTGATAGTCGGCACCGCCAGAAGCCGATTCAATGTGGTTATTGCTCCTCTTGTCTTCTTAGGCGTCAATCGCTTGCTGCTTCTAAAATGCAAGACGAAACTCGCTATGTAGTGCTTCACGGACAACGACCACCTAAAAATCCAACTTTGCACCTCAGTCATATGCTTGAGCAGGTCAAAACTTTGCGAAGTCTGCTCGGTGCATCAGATAACCCAAATATTCAATGGAAGGCTTTGACCCAAAAGTTTCCAGGCTTAGACGATATCGTAGATCAGAGCGCCGACACAGAAAATTTGCAACCTGCCGATATGCAAATCCGTCTAATCAGGCTCTATCAAAACTACGTGATGGAATGGGATACTGTAGAGTCTCAGATTGCGATTGGTCTTTTAAGTAAACGTGGCGACCAACAGGCATTGAGTAGATGCTTGAATAATTCTCAACAAGGTTGAGGGGAAACGCTATGGCTACCAATATTCTAGAAACCATCGATATACATAGGCTGGGGGAACTTCTTCAGCAGGCGCGCAAAAAATGTGGCATGACTCAGGCCGATGCAGCTCAAGTCATTGATGCGGTTCGTACCACTGTGGTTGCGATCGAGAAAGGAGAGCGCCGTCTTAAGCCAACCGAACTTATTAAGCTTGCCCGTGCTTATGGGCAAGCCATTAGCGACTTCGTTCAGCCAAGCCCTGTTGTTCAGCCCTTTGAAGTGCAGTTCCGAGCAGTGTATCAGCGCAATGAGGGGGAAGAGGCAAAAATTGAACCCGTCATTCTCCGTTTAGAGGAACTATGCCGATATTATCTAGCGCTTGAGGAGATGATGGATGCACCCCTTCCTAAAAGCTATCCCCAAGAATATGAAGTCGAGAACATGCCCATAGAGGCTGCCGCCGAAAGCATTGCGATCACAGAACGTCAGCGCCTCGGTCTTGGCGATGGCCCTATCCCCATGCTGCGGGATATCCTAGAGCAAGGCGTTGGTCTCCGAATTTTTTATCTAAAGATGCCATCAAAATACTCAGGCGTCTACAGTTATGACGAAAAGCTCGGTGGATGCATCGCGATCAATGCGAACCATCCAGAAGAACGGCGGCGCTGGTCACTGGCTCATGAATATCTTCACTTTCTAGCCCATCGGCGGAAGCCCGTCTTTGACTTTGAAGGGCAGTATCGCAGAATGCCAGAAAGTGAGCGTCTTGCCGAAGCGTTCCCGAAATATTTCCTGATGCCCACCAGTGGCCTACTGAAGCGCTTTAATGATATGTACCGCGCTCACGGTAAGTTCACACCCACAAACTTATTTACTCTGGCGCATTACTACAGCGTTTCTGTACAAGCCCTCGTCTATCGGTTAGAGGAAATGGAGCTTGTGCCCTCTGGCACTTGGGATCGACTGAGCGATCGCGGTTTAAAAGTCAGAAAAGTGCAGCAAGAGCTGGGCTTAAGCGAAATTCCGCAGCGGACTGACATGGCACCCGTCCACTATCAACACCTTGCCATTGAAGCATTAGATCAAGGACTCATCACCGAAGGGCGCTTTGCCGATTTTCTCAACGTCGATCGCCTAGAGTCCCGACGGATTGCAGAGTCATTACGAGAGTATTCCAGCGGAATGGTTGAAGCATCGGCTCACCTAGATCTGCGTCAAGTTAGCGCATAACGGGACGCTCAATTGATGGATATTACTCACTCCCATGTTCTGCTTGATGCCTGCTGCGTTCTAAACTTCGCAGCTTCGGGTCGATTTCTAGATATTTTAAGCGCTATTCCAGCGCAGGTTGTTGTAACAGAAGTGGTCAGAGACAAAGAGCTGCAAACGCTCCAGCGCCTTAAAACTGAAGACAGCGAAGCCGCAATTCAGTTTGAGACCGCCATCTCAAAAGGTCTACTTCTGGTAACAGATTTTGAATCAGACGCCGAAGCAGCAACCTTCGTGAACTATGCGTTTGCCATGGGGGATGATGGCGAGTCTGCTACGGGTGCGATCGCCGTTCATCGAGGCTGGGCGATCGCCACCGACGACAAAAAAGCAATTTCATTCTTTCGGCAAGAAGTCCCTCAGCTAAAAATCATATCCACCTTAGAAGTGGTCAAATATTGGTCAGATCAATCCAGTCTCAATGCATCAGAACTACGGAATATATTGGAGTCCATTCGGGTCAACGGACGATACATCCCCCACAAAGACCACCCATTGCAAGGCTGGTGGCAAAGTGCCATGAAATGATTCCAGCATTGGAGTAATGTTTAGACCGCATCCATCACCACGTTGGGTCAGAAAATAAATTAACCGTCAGGGTGCTAAAACCAGGCGGAATAGCGGTGATACAGGTGCAGACATCTCCCACCTCTTCAACTTCCACCTCGCAGGCATGGCAAGAACCCATCAGACACCCAGTCGGAATGTCAATTCCGGCTCTAGCTGCCACAGCTAAAAACGATTCGCCCACCTCAGCCTCAATTTCAACCTCATCAGGCAAAAACCGAATGACCACACTCACAGACTCAATTCCTTGCCCATGTGCCTAAGCCGTCAATTCAGCACGGTACATAATGTCTCGAGTTGCAGCCATTGCAGTGACCAGCTTATCCATTTCAGTCTGGGTATGCTCCGCATTGACCGTGATTCGCATCCTTGGCTTTGCAATAAACCAAATCGGTGAAATCCAAATGCCGTGGTCTCGAAGCATCCGACGACCAAATTCCTTTGGATTTAACTCTGGTGGGATCAGCACAGGCACCACGTTGGTTTCACCCACTGCCGTAAATCCTGCTTCCGTTAGCCGTGTGCGCAGGTAAATTGTGTTTGCCTGTAGGCGCTCTACTAACTCAGGGCGCTGCCGAACCTGGCGAATGCTTTCTAAGGCGGCAGCAGCTAAAGGCGGTGACAAAGAAATGGTACCAATAGACGTAGGGGATACGTTGAGCAGCGGCCTAAATTCTTCAACGTGGGTGCTGATGGCAGCACCTGCCGATGCGGCAAATTTAGAGAACGTGGTCATAATAATGGGCACAATGCCTCGATCAATCGCATCCTGAGGCGTTAAGCCAAAATGCTCATAAATACCTCGACCCGTTGCACCAATAGCGCCACTCGCATGGGCTTCATCCATCACTAAAACGCTACCCTCATAGTGCTGAAGCACATCTAGCATGGCGGGCAACGGCGCAATGTCTCCATCCATCGAAAATACGGCGTCAGATACGACCAAAATTCGGTCGTCGGGACGGGCATAGCGTTTTAGCTTACGCGCCAAATCATCCGCGTCGCAGTGGCGGTAGGCTTTCATTCGTACTTGAGGGCTATAGCCAAACACCTTCCCTGATCGTGTCCCTGCATTTACCACCGCTGACACAATGCAGCCGTGGTTTAACACATCGCTCAAAATTAGCGTTTCGCGGGTGTGCTTAAAGCCAGGCACCGGAATGGCAAGATGGCAAAACGCATCGACGAGCGCCTGCATTGCCATCCAAGCATTAATAAAAAGCTGCGTATGGGGCAAATGCTTGAACTCAGAGATTTCTTGCTCAAGGTCACGGTGTAGCGGAATGCGTCCGCTGAGAACTGAGCAAGAACTATTAGAGGTGCCGTGGCTCACAATGGCGTCAATGGCTGCCTGCTGAACCTGGGGGTTCTGCACCAAGCCCAAAACGTCATTAGTGCAAAACGTTAGGACAGTATGCCGTTTTCCGGTTACTGCTTCTTCAATTTCAACAAGATTGCCCTGTTTTTTATGGCAGAGGTACTCATCTGGGTCGAGATCGCTGTCAAACCACCGCTTAACATATTCTTGAATAACTTGCACGTTTGACTCCCCGAACCTCTACAACGAACGGCTTACCACTATGGCTCATTAGTATAGGCTTAAATCTATATTGCCAGCATGAGGATATGCCACCAAGCCAGTCGGCACCTTGTTTGTGATCTTTAAGGCGCAGGGTTAGATTTAGCCGCTTTTACCGAGTTAAGCAACATCCCGAGGGTAGAATAATCTGCTGAGGTGACGTTGGGCAATATCCGTGCTGACTATTCTTTGAAGATTTAGGTGGCAGTCGATTTCTGATTTTCAGTTTTTGCGCTAGACGATGGATGAAGAGCGCTTTTTGAAGACCATTTTCTTTACTACTGTGACCAAACCTCTGTCTGTATCTTGGCGTGACCCTATTTTGTTTTTTTTGCTGCTTGCCGGATCCCTAACGGTGATGGCGGGTGCGGTAATTGCGCCCATTTTGCCTGAGCTGATTGTTGAGTTGAATTTGAGCCAAGGCTGGGCCGGAAGTTTGGTCAGCGCTCACTATTTAACGCTGGCTATCTTTAGCCCCATCCTGGGTCTTTGGGCAGATCGCTACGGTCAGTTGCGCTTGTTGATCCCCTGTTTAATTGTTTATGCAGTAGTGGGCGTAAGCGGTGCTTTTTTGCCAGACTACAGGACGCTGCTGGTGGCGCGTGGCCTTTTGGGCATTGCCAGTGGCGGCATTGCGGCATCTAGCCTAGGGTTACTGACCCGCCGCTATGAGGGGGAAGCACGGAATCAGGCGATCGCCTATGCTGCCACTGCCATCACCCTTGCCAATATTGTGTATCCGCTGATGGCGGTAGGGCTTGGGCACTTTAACTGGCGGTTAGCCTTTGGACTATATGGGGTAAGTGCCGTAATGGCGATGGTTGCACCCCTTTTGTTTAGCGCAGAGCGGGGGATGCCTGCTAACCCATCAACCGCCCAATCAACTTCTGCCACCGGAAATATTCGACCGATTGAACTCCTGAGTTCCCCTGCCAGCCTTCGCATTTTTAGCAGCCTCATTATTGTCTCGGCAGTGGTTTATGGCACGATTATTTATCTGCCCCTTTATCTCAAAACCACCCTCGGGAGCGACTTGGTTTGGAATGGCCTAATTTTAGCGATTCAGGCTGTGGGTGCAGCCTTTAGCTCTGGTGTGCTGCTCAATGCTTTGCAGCGACGCCTGGGGAGCCTTCGCGTGACGGCACTGAGCTTAGGGATGATGGCGCTGTTTTTAATGCTGTTCCCTAATCTGAGAAGCTTGCCCGCTTTGATGCTGGTATCTGGATTATTTGGGATCAGCTTTGGGCTAATAACCCCCAGTCTTTACAACGTTTTGGCACATTTAGCTCCAGCACATCTTCAGTCCAGTATTTTAGCCACAGGCATTGGTGCAGGCTTTTTGGGGCAGTTTTTGTCGCCTCTGGTTCTGGGTAGTGTTTTAAGTGCGGCTGGACTTAAGTGCGTTTTTTATGGCTGTGCGGGGGTGGCGATCGCCCTGAGCCTCAGCCTATTAATTCCCCTTAAGTCTCGGCCTACACCACCGTTGAAAACATAACCCCCCAAGCAAGGCGGTATATTAGCCCTAGAGGACGTAAGGAGTGAACCTTATTCATGACTGTTTCAGATATAAGCCATGTCATCAGCGCCTACATGCAGCACTTTAGTGTCGCGCTGCCGTTTTTTATCGCCGCCTTTGTGCTGGCAAGCCTGATTGAATACTGGATTCATCGGCTCATGCACGTCTCAGCTCGCATTGGCGCAAAACACCGCGACCACCATCGCCGTAACGAAGGCCAAGGCGTCGTCTGGGAGTTTCGGGATTACGTTCTAGGCAGCCTAATTTTACTGCCTATTATGTTTTTCGTGTCTTGGCCTGCGGGGTGGGGCTGGTTTTTAGGCGGTATCGGGTTTGCAGCTTTTTCGGCCTACGCCCATCAGCTCCAGCATGAGAACCCCTGCAAGTGCTTCTGGATGAAGATGCCTGTCCACTACGTCCATCACAAATACGGCATGTGGCACCATAACTTTGGCCTTGCCGTAGATTGGTGGGATCATGTGTTTGGCACCTATAAAGCCGTTGAGTGGCTGACCCCAGACGAACTCAATCGACCTCAGCTTGGCTATGCTCAATTGCGATGGTGGTAACGTTGACGAACGCAATTAAGGCCATTTATACCGATGGAGCCTGTTCCGGTAATCCTGGCCCTGGCGGCTGGGGGGTG
>JAGVDA010000554.1 GCA_020058975.1 Thermosynechococcus sp. WC_1
GAAAAGTCTAAGATGTCGTTGAGCAGAACCATTAAATTGCTGGCTGAAGCACCCAACAAATTTAAGTAATTCTCTTGTTCTGGCTCTAGTTGCGTGCGGCCTAGTAACTGTGTTAGTCCAATGATCGCGTTAAGCGGCGTACGAACTTCATGACTGAGGTTCGCTAAAAATGCGTCTTTTGCCTTGGTCGCGGCATAGGCTTGTTCTAGAGCCACGGTCAGTTGGCGAGTTTGTTTTGCAACCTCGCTCTCTAGCTCATCCGTTAATTTTTGCAGCGATTCATTGACCCGATAAAGGGCGAGACTCTTAGCCTCTAGGAGGTTCTCTGCTTCCAGTCGAGCTCTTGTTTGTCGCTGCAGGCGTGACTCCAAACGCTGCAGGGCGACTTCGGCATTCTGCCAAGACGGAATAGAGGCCGGCACCTGCATACAACCCGATTATTTGCGGAGAGAAAAGCGGATGTTGGTGTTACCATCCTCAGTGGGTAGGTCTTCTCTTTGAACAGTCACCTTTTCGTTGAAATGCTCGATACAACCTTGAATCAATCCAGCGGCCAAATCGCCAAAATGCCTGGCAGATTGGTAAACCAAAACGAGCTCTGTTTCGGTAAGTTTTTCAGTAACAAAGCGGGGTAGCTGTGCTTCTGGATAGAGTTTTTTAACCTCAACGTGGATGATATTATCAACCGTTGCTAAAAAGTCGAAAGCGGTCGGTACACCTTCAAAAAAATTCGGATACCTTTCAAAAAAGCGTCCAAACAAATGATGTCCAAAAACGTTGACCAGCGTATTAGTAGCAATGTTTGTATCTTTAGACAGTGCTACGACCATGGCCACTAGCTCTTCATGCGGATAGGTGCCAACTGCTGTATAGGCACCGTCATTAGGTAAGTTGGCCTGTTCGATGATGCTGTCAACCGTGTCTGCGGAGAATTTGGCCTCCACCATATCCAAAAATTCGGTAAAAACAATGCCCTTCATGAACTTTCTCCTTAATTGGTGTTAACGTATCTGGTTTAAAAGATTCTCGCACAACTACTTCGACAACTATGATCCCTTCTCGCCCTCGAATCATGATTGTGGATGACGATCCCATCCAACTGCTTTATTTGTCAAAAACCTTGGCTACGGTAAAACAAAGCGACATCGTGACACAAACTTCAGCACAGGCTGCACTTTCTCTTTGTACAGAGAACGTGTGGGACTTAGTCATTGTGGACTATCAAATGCCAGACATTGACGGGGTCAATTTCGTTGAAAAACTCCGCTTACTGAGCAATCACGTTGCGACACCCGTATTGATGGTTACAGCATCCAGTGATCCTGTGATTAAGCACAAAGTACTCAGACACGGTACTATTGATTTTTTGCAAAAACCTGTGGACGCTATTGAGTTGCAAGCAAGAGCTCGTAACCTGATTAACCTCAACCAAGCGACCAAGAAGCTGGAAAACGAGAACATCACCCTAGAAAAAAATGTCAGCTCCTTAATTGAAGAGCTGAAGCTTCGTGAATACGAAACGCTCAGCGTACTAGCCAAAACAGCAGAATATAGAGACTCCGACACGGGTTCGCACCTGATCAGGATGGCTGAGTACTCTAGACTGATCGGTATTAATCTCAAACTTGACCCTGAGCTAACTGAGAGAATCTTCTTAGCTGCCCCCATGCACGACGTGGGGAAAATTGGCATACCCGACGGTATTTTGTTAAAACCCGGCAAGTTATCACCCGAAGAGTGGTCTGAAATGCAAAGGCACACCGAATACGGCCATGAAATTTTCCGCCATTCAAGAACACCGGTGCTGCAGCTAAGCGGCGAGATAGCATGGGCACATCATGAATCTTGGGATGGCAGCGGCTACCCAAGAGGTCTCAAAGGAGAGCAGATACCACTGAGCGCCCGCATTGTGGCTGTAGCAGACGTGTTTGATGCACTGACAACCCAGCGGCCCTACAAATCAGCTTGGAGCGTAGAGGACGCAATTGCAGAGCTACATAAATTATCGGGCCAGAAACTAGAGCCAGCCTGCGTCGACGCCCTCTTGATGGACCCTTCAGCCATTCAAAAAATTATGCAGAAAGCGCCAGATGAATAGCAAATTGGACCAAGATCTAAGCGCTTCAATGCGTATTGCTTTATCTTTGCTGCCTCATGCATTGCTCTTGTTTGGTTCAGACGGCCTTTATCGTTTAAACGAGGTTTTGGATACTTGGACACAAAGCCCTCTGCCAAACACTCCTGCGCCAATCACCATTCAAGGGCTGATTCAGTCACTTGGTTTAAAAAATAGTACTCAGAGTGATTTAGAGTATTTTTTGAGTCAACGGTCAAGCCGAAATCCAACGACTGCACTCACAATCTCTTTAATGAATGGGCAATCACTCAAATGGCGTTGGCTAGTAGGTTCAAATATCTTGTTGATCGAAAATGTCACTCATTGGGTCGATCAAATTAACGAATTCAAAAATCTCAGTGACACTGACCCGTTAACAGGTTTAGCTAATAGACGCAGATTTCAAAGTGAATTTACGAGGCTCGTCGCTCTAAGCAATAGGCAGCAACAAATTGGCGGGTTGGTACTTCTTGACATCGATGACTTAAAACTAATCAATGATCAGTGGGGTCATGCCGTAGGCGACCAATTATTGGCCGACTTTGGACGTTTGGCCAAGCCCTTCATCAGACCCTACGAGTGCTTGGCGCGTGTTGGCGGCGACGAGTTCGCCATCGTTACGCAGCATGATGGACACAACGGTACCAACCGATTGATCGCTGCAATGAAGTCTGTATTTGAAAAAATTAGTCTCCCCAACGGAGAGCCGCTGCATGCCTCGTTTGGTACGGCTTTATTTAGTCGCGGCGAATCCACCTTGGCAGCACAGCAGCGCAGCCTAGAGTCAAGGCTCAATCAGATTTATAGTGATGCAGACGCTGAACTTTACAAAGATAAAAAGTCTAAAAAAGGACTAATCTCTTCTGCTAGTTAGCCAATCAGAAGTTGCCAAGTATCTGCAAACAATACCAAAAGCTAATGCCAGCACAGCATGCTCTAGTATGTTGGAAACGCCCCCATACCAATTAACGATGACAGCGAGAATGAGTATTTCCTGCATCTCCATCGGCATGGGGCTTGCCGTAAATTTAAAAATCTGTACATAGCCGGCTATGAACAAGGGCACTGAAAATATCCCGCCTAGAACCGCGATATAAACCCAAAGGTTATCGCCTGCATTGGCAAGATCAGGCTCAAAAATGCTGAGAGGCACTCCAATGCCGCCTATTCCTCTGCCCAGCAGCGGGACACCGTGTTCGGTCGCTAATTCGAGGGCCCTTGGCCACATGTCATTCATTCGGTCAATGAACGAGCCGTATAAGGGATGATCAATATCAACCCGCGCTGCTTCACTCCAGTCCATTGTCCAGCCCAAGAGGGGTGGCACGCTCAACCAAAGGATTCCAACAAAAAATACAGCTTGTAAGATTTTGACTCTGCCTCGGATAAGAGCTTCACTGGCAATCAAAGCCATCAAAAGTGTTAGCAAAATGCCTTTAGACGTCGACAACGAGATCGAAAAAGCGCAAAAGCTCCACAAAGCAATACGGAGGAAGGTATTCTTGACATACAAGCTCAGTAAACCGGTCGCCACAATGATTTGGCCCGCCACATCAAATGATGAGCGTGCAAATCCGGATAAACGCTGCTTCCCGCCGCTGGCATGCCACTCTCTAGCGCCCTCTAGCTCAACCCCACCCACTTGATATGAAACGCCGACCCATGGCAGCACCGTCAGGTTATGTATCAGTACGCCTCCAACCGCTACAACAAAAATGACGGTGTAAAAGACAGGGCGCGATGGGTGATTTTTCATCAGGATTGGACCCGTGCAAATGCCAAATAAAAATGGCAAAAGTACCCAAGCTCCGAAAACCGCTTGGGGAGGGCCTCCGGTTGTATAAGCCCCAATTAAAAGACCGAGTAGCATCCAGATTAAGAAAATAAATGCAATCGCTCTCAATCTTGCGTTGTAAATTTCCGTCGCTAATACCGCACCAATACACATAAGCATGAAAACGTTAGGGATGTAGGTCAGAACAGCGCCACCGACCATGTCGAGCACCCAACGAACCACGCCCGCCGATAGCTGCATGGCGAAAAATACGCAAACAGCAAAGACCGTAAAGATTTCAAACCAGCGTAGCCAAGATGGATCGTTGACTTGGCGAGACCACCAGCTGTATGTTTGTTTTAGCGTCTCAGGCATTTAGGGCGTCAATTAGTAATTGTTCTAAGCGATCTGTTTGAAGACTGATCTCGTACATTGATCTTGTTTGATAGGCCGCCAGTGCCTTTTCTGCGATGCAGATGGGTTTCTCAATAAGAAGCTGCATTTGCTTTGCAAGTGCGTGGGCATTGCCCGCTGGGAATATCCAACCTGATTTACCCCCAGTCACACGTTCAGGCAACGCCCCCCTATCCGACACAATGGCTGGGCAACCAAGGGAGGCAGCCTCCATTACAACATTACAAAATGTTTCATGCGCCCTTGACGGTGTGACCAGCACATGTAATTTGCGCATGAATTCATCGGCTTTAACTAGTCCCAAATACTCGATCGAGGACTGAATTGAGGACCACAGATTCGCTCCATCTGCCTCTTTAGTAACCCACTCCTCAATCTGTGAGATTGATCCTTGTCCGCCTATCAGTAGTCGCCACTGGCCTTTTAAATGCAGGGGTAACAAGGCAACAGCCTTTATCAGCGTATCAGCTCCTTTGCTCTCATCGACGCGTCCTAAAAAGCCAAAAATGATCGGGTTTGAGGTGGATCTGATCGTAGGTGGAACTTTGAATTCCGATTCAGTGAGACTTGGCCAGCCCCTAGGCAGCGAGTTGGGTATCGCACGCTGCAAAGTAATATTTTGAAACCAACCAAATCGTTTGTGGCGCTCTAGCACGATGTCTGAAGGACCTGTAATCGCATGCGGCTCACTGCATACTAATCGCCTAGTACGGCTGAAGATTTGGCAAGATGTACAGACCCGCTCACAAGCATCTGTGCCCTTGGTCATGGCTGTTCCAGGGCATATCAAGGCATGGTCATGCGTCATATGAACGACTTTGATACCCAAAGATTGAGCGACATTCCAGACCCCAACGGAAAATCCTTGAAGCGTATGGGTAAATAGGATATCGGGCTGTAGTTCAACCAATCTTTTGCGAACTGCCGCCACCATTTTGAAGTTATAGATGTCTCTTAAATGCCAAAGCATTTTCCGACTACTGGCCCACGATC